>JBGPAN010000615.1:0-2855 GCA_041480785.1 Bacteroidota bacterium
AGGCAGCGAAAGAGTGTGTCTATTGAATCAGAGGAACGAGGAAGAAAATCCTGACCGCCTCATTCACCCTCGTCTGTTGCCTTTCACTTCAAAGTCGCTTACTTTCATCGCAATTACTCATCCCATTTTCCCAACAACCATCGCTCCCAAAGTGAAAGACTCCACTGCTTCGATCAGTCAGAAACTTGATGCCCTTTACGAATTCGACCGCGAACCGGTTCACGAAAAAAGCCTGCACGGTGTTGGCAACTTCCTCGGCGTATACGCGGGGGAGCATATCGCCGGCACTGAGTACGTCATCGGGCCTTTGTTCGTTGCGCACGGTGTAACGGCCGGCGATTTCTTCCTGGGCCTGCTCCTGGGAAACACGCTGGCAGTACTGAGTTGGGCTTTCGTGACTGCTCCCATT
Organism: Bacteroidota bacterium; assembly: GCA_041480785.1. GTDB lineage: Bacteria > Bacteroidota > Ignavibacteria > UBA10030 > UBA10030 > UBA9647. The sequence continues at coordinate 410 of JBGPAN010000615.1, forward strand.
GCCGTGCGGACACGGCTCACGTTGTACTGGCATCTGCGGAAAATTGCCGGACCAAAACTCACGGCGCTCTACAGTATCGTCAACGCCGTGATGTTCTGCTTCCTCGCGGGCTCGATGATTTCAGTATCGGCGACAGCCATCGGTCTGCCGTTTGACATGACCATGCCGACTCTCACGGACGTGTATCCGAACAGTATTGCGTGGGTCGTCGTGGTTCTTCTTGTGGGGGCAGCCGTCACTGCGCTCGCCATCCTCGGATTCGAAAAGATTTCCAAATTCTCCAGCATCGCATCACCATGGATGATCCTGGTCTTTGTCGCCGGAGCGATCGCTGTCCTGCCAACCCTTGGCGTGCAGTCGTTGGGGGATCTTTGGAGGGTGGCGAATGAAAAGATCTGGACAGGCGTTCCCTTTCAGGGACAAACGAAATTCACATTCTGGCACGTATTGTTCTTCTCGTGGTTCTGCAACCTGGCAATGCACCTTGGCATGGCGGACATGTCCCTTCTCCGTTTCGCGAAGAAGTGGCAGTACGGCTTTGCCAGTGCCACGGGAATGTTCCTTGGTCATTTCGTTGCATGGATCTCATCGAGTGTTCTCTGTGCGGCTGCAGCGGGAAGCGTTGCCCCGGGTCCGATTGCATACATGGGGGCAGGAATCGCCGGAGCGGTCTCCGTTGTTGTCGCAGGATGGACGACAGCCAATCCGACACTTTATCGGGCCGGGCTGGCGTTCCAGGTTGCGACCCCCGACTGGAAGCGATGGAAAGTCACCCTCGTTGCCGGAGTTGTCACGACACTGGCGGCAATCTTCCCTGCCTTGATGATGAAACTGCTCGACTTCGTGGCTTTGTACGGACTTCTCCTGATGCCGATGGGAGCGGTGATTGTGGCCGACTATTGGTTGCTTCCGAGACTGGGACTGCAGAGTCAATACGCTTCGTCCCGTTCCCTCGGGTTGTCATGGCCTGTGTTGGTGGCTTGGCTCGGGACGCTGGTTGTCGCGTTCGCGCTCCCGTATGAAATCTTCTTCATCGCCCTCCCTGGATGGTTCATCGCAGTGATCCTGTTCATCGTCTTGAGTGCAATTCAGCAAAAGAGAACTCACATCCCTTCTGAAGGGAGGTTGTTATGAAGACCATCTTGAACGTCAGCGCTGCGCTGGGGCTCATTCTCACAATCGTCCCTTCCATTCTTGTGGCGATGGGGCAACTCGAGTGGCAAACGCATGCAAACCTGATGACAGCCGGGATGATCGTGTGGTTTGTTGCAATGACGCTGCAATCGCGTAAACAAGAACAAGTCTGATACTTGTTCGTGCGAGGCAGATCGGAGGTCGAGGCTCGGCGACCGGGTGCATGGTTGAGATGGATTTCAGACAGAAGTACGTATTTTCAAAGAGAAGCGTGAGAATCGACAATGGACTATCGTGAACTAGGACGCACCGGCTGGCGCGTCTCAACAATCAGTTTCGGCGCCTGGGCCATCGGAGGAACATGGGGTGATGTCCGGGATGAGGACTCCATAGCTGCTCTGCATCGGGCGCTTGATCGCGGCGTAAACTTCTTTGACACGGCGGACGTCTATGGTGACGGGCGCAGCGAACGACTGCTGGCGCGTCTCAAACGTGAAAGACGCGAGCAGTTCTATGTAGCGACTAAAGCAGGACGCAGGCTCGAGCCTCATGTCGTTGACGGATACAACCGGAAAAACCTCTCAGCATTTTTGGAACGCAGCCTCAGAAATCTGGAAACTGATACCATCGATTTGCTGCAGCTCCTGAATCACATTAGGTCGTTGTTGTTGAAGGAAAAGTGCTCGATTCGATTTGAATTGGGCATTCTTCTTTTTTGTTTCTGAGACGAGATGTCGGTTTTTGGCGCGAAATGGTTACGATTTGGTTACACGATTTCTGGATGTCATAGGGTATGATACAGTGAGGTGACAAGTTGGCTACTCACGAGCAAGGCACTTGGTTGTTGGTAACGGTTACACTTTGCAGATGATATCTCCTTCCGTTTGCGAGTACCGAGAGGAATGAGACAATCGATGACGTGTAGCAGTCGGTGAAATATCCAATCATTGGTCTCCGGAACAAGCCTTCGAATGAAACACACTTACATCAGCAACAATTCGGTTGGTTCATCAAGGTGAGAAAGAGGAAAGCCCTGAGACTATTGGTCTTTCTCTTTGGTGTAATAGATGCTGTCTCTAGCACGAACACTCAAAAGCCCCGAAATCTTATCCTCTTCAATCCTCAATTGCTTTTGACTGCGAACTGGTGTAGTTTTGTAGGCATCTCCCCCTAAGCACCGCTGAAGTACCCATTGTAGCTGCAGTTATTCATCGGAGAGGAAGTCGTCGTGATCGGGACGACCATCTCACACCACAAAATACTCGAGAAGCTTGATGTTGGACGCATGGGTGTGGTGTACAAAGCCGAAGAC
>JBGPAN010000616.1:0-2853 GCA_041480785.1 Bacteroidota bacterium
GATAGCGAAAAGCGGCGACCGATTCACTTCCCCGGTGGTTCACGAGCCGTCTCATAATTCTCATCATCCCACGAAAAACAGTACGAGGATGCAGGAACTCTCAAAGGCATACAATCCCAAAGAAGTCGAAGACAAGTGGTACGAGTACTGGGAATCCCACAAACTCTTCCACGCGACGGCGAACAAAGAACGGACTCCGTACACCATTGTCATTCCTCCCCCCAACATCACTGGAATCCTGACGATGGGGCACGTCCTGAACAACTCAATCCAGGACATTCTGATTCGCTGGAAGCGCATGCAAGGGTACGAAGCATGCTGGGTTCCGGGAACGGATCATGCAGGAATCGCGACGCAGAATGCCGTTGAGAAATCACTCGCCAAAGACGGAGTCAAACGGCACGATCTCGGACGAGAGAAATTTGTCGAACGGGTATGGAGGTGGAGAGAAGAATACGGCGGTACCATCATCCGGCAGCTCAGAAAGCTTGGGACCTCTTGTGATTGGGAGCGCGAACGCTTCACCCTGGACGAAGGATTGTCTGAAGCAGTGAAGGAAGTCTTCGTCCGGATGTTCGACAAAGGGTTGATTTATCGTGGCAAGTACATTGTGAACTGGTGCACGTTCCATCAAACCGCACTCAGTGATGATGAGGTGGACCATACTGAGAGCAACGGCAATCTCTGGCATATCCGATATCCGATCGAAGGTTCGAAGGAATTCGCTGTTGTCGCGACGACCCGTCCTGAAACGATGTTGGGTGATACTGCTATCGCGGTGAATCCGCGCGACGAACGATACAAAGCGCTTGTCGGCAAGTCAGCCATACTGCCGCTCGTTGGGCGCAAGCTGCGCATCATAGCAGACGATTTCGTCGATGCGACCTTTGGCACTGGAATGGTGAAAGTGACACCAGCGCACGACCCTAATGATTTTCTCATGGGTCAGCGGCACCATCTTGAACAAATCAATATCCTCGATGAGAAGGGGCACACGAACTGGTCTGTCCCGAAAAAGTATTCAGGATTGGATCGATTCGAAGCCCGCAAGTTGGTGGTCAAGGATCTCGAGGAACAGGGGTTTCTCGTCAAGATCGAGCCGCACGTACACAACGTCGGGAAATGTTACCGATGCCACACCGTCATAGAGCCGTATCTCTCCGACCAATGGTTCGTTCGTATGAAACCGTTGGCCGAGCCCGCGCTGAGGGTCGTGCGTGAAGGCAAGATCCGATTCCATCCACAGCGTTGGGAGAAGGTCTACGATCATTGGATGACCAACATTCGTGATTGGTGTATCTCCCGCCAGATTTGGTGGGGTCATCGCATTCCTGTATACTATACGCCGGATGGATCCCTCACCGCTGCACGCAACGAGAACGAGGCGCGCCAGAAACTCGGCATCGCATCTGACATTCCGCTTCGCCAGGACGAGGATGTTCTCGACACCTGGTTCTCTTCATGGCTCTGGCCGTTCTCCATTCTCGGATGGCCGCACGACAACGCAGACCTGCGGTATTTCAATCCGACAGCAACCCTCGTCACAGGTCCGGATATCATTTTCTTCTGGGTTGCGCGCATGATCATGGCCAACATGGAATTCATGCGCGGCGAACCCAACCGGGAAGGAAAGCCGCGCTCGAAAGACGAAGAACTCATTCCGTTCGAGGATGTCTACTTTACGAGCATCATCCGTGATTCCCAGGGAAGGAAGATGAGCAAATCGCTCGGCAATTCTCCCGACCCGCTGGACGTCATCGATCAGTACGGAGCGGATGCATTACGGTTCACCGTCGCATTCCTCTCACCTCTCGGCCAGGATGTTCTCTTCTCCAGCGAGAAGTGCGAAATCGGCAGGAACTTCGCCAACAAAATCTGGAACGCCGGACGTTTCCTGCTTATGAACAAAGCAGAATTGATTGGCTCGGGCGATGCCGACCTGACCTCGTTATCCGATACTCATCTGGATCTTGCCGACCGGTGGATCCTCTCGCGGCTTCATCACGCAATCGGGAATTTCGACACAGCTCTCGCGGAATTCCACCTCAACGAAGCGAGCAAGATTCTTTATGATTTCATCTGGCATGACTTCTGCGACTGGTACGTTGAGCTCGTGAAAACCCGGTTCTATGGAGACGAGCCAGCAGAGACCAAAAAGGTTGTGCTTACGCGAGCTCTGTGGATATTTGATCAGGCCCTGCGCCTTCTTCACCCGGTGATGCCGTTCGTGACGGAAGAGCTTTGGCAGCACCTCGCCGAGCGGGCCGGCGAGTCATTGATACGGTCTGCATTTCCTGCTGCGGAGAACAAGTGGATCGACCAGAAAACAGAAGACGAGATGGCGTTTGTCCAGGATATCATCAACGCTTTGAGGAACATCCGCGGAGAGAACAACATCGCGCCTTCCAAGGAAATCAAGATACAAGTGCGATTAGCCGAGGGGACCAGCAGCACGATTTTTGATACGTACTCCAAGTATCTGCAGAAGCTCGCCCGGGTTTCTGCGATCGAGACGTTGTCGTCATCGGTCAAGCCAAAACTGGCGTCGAGCGCCGTGGTGAGCGGTTCTGAGATCTTCGTCCCTCTTGAAGGGCTCATCGACCTGGATGCTGAGCGCTCCCGCATCGAGAAAGAAATCGCGCGTCTGCAGCAAGCAATTGATGCCACCGAACGGAAACTCAGTAATGAATCGTTCGTTGCACGCGCGCCGAAAGAGGTCGTGGAGAAGGAGCGCGAAAAGCTCATGTCGTTCAGGACGACAATTGAAAAACTCCAGGCAAATCTGCTGTATTTGTCATAACTGATTGCCCCACTGGCGGCGGAGAGTCGCATGGTTCCTCAATCGATGATGTA
>JBGPAN010000617.1:0-2847 GCA_041480785.1 Bacteroidota bacterium
CGTCGGCTTTCCAACGACGAACGCTATTTTCTCCGTCCCTTTCTCAAAAATCTTTACCTGTGTTCCTGTTGAGTCGACCTGAAACACCGAGTGCTTCTCCGGCTTGTTCGAGACCACATTCTTCACTTCTAGACCCTTGCTGTCATGAAGGAACGCTGCCACCGCCGCCTGGTCGGCACGATGGGAAACCGGATCCTGAAGATACCACTCCCCACCATTCTTCTGGAGAACGACGGAGCTCCCAGAAGTCTTGATCTCTATTTTGTCAACGGCGAGGGAGTCGATCGGCGCCAACGCCACGCCTGTCTCGCCCGACGAACTGCGTTCTCCGGGTTTCTGCATCACGAACACAGCGATGACGAGCAGGACGACAAGAAGGCCCGACAGAAGTACGGTATTCCGCGTCATGATACTTGTGCCTCCATGAGTTTCTTGAATGCAACTCGCCGACGCCACCGGAACAATCCATAGACCACAATAAGAAGCGGCGGCGCGATGAGATTTGTATACTTCACGATCTTTTTCGATCCGTCGGAAACCTGCTCAAGTGGCGGCGTAGCCACATTTTTCGACCGAATGGTAATCAATCCCGCATCATCTGCAAGGTAGTCGACAATGTTTGTAAAGAACGTGATGTTTCCGCGGCTCCCGAGGAACTCATCCTTCATGAAGTCTCCATCCCCGACCACGATCATCCGCGTCTCAGGGCTCGCTGTCAGAACGGGAGCAGGCTGTTTGCCGACAAAAGAACTCTTGAACGAACCGCTCACGATGATGCCGAGCTGGATGCCCGATTCCTTGAGATCAGCCGCTGTATACTGCTGGAACGGATCCATCATGAAAAACCCTGTCTGCCGACCGCTCCGTTTGGAGGAACGAATAAGAACTTCCGCTTTCAAGCCCTGGGCGGATGCACTCCCCGTGTCGATTGAACTCACAAACGGAAACACGATGCTCTGAAGATCTTTGACAATGGGATTGTTCTGGTCAAAGTCGGAAGCGATGGGGATGTACGGAAACGGCACCTGACTCTGAAAGGTCAAGCCACCTTGCTGCTGCATAACGGAAATGTTTGCGCATTGGACGTCCCTCACCAGGTCCGGGTTCACGCGAGCACCGTACTGACGCAGCAGGTCGTCCAGCCCGAGGTCAAGAGGCTGACCCATGCGATTCTGCAGATTTGCGTTGATGCGATTGAGAAGGAAGGCAACCTTTCCACCACGCATCAGGAATTGATCGATCTGGTACTTGGCGCTGTCCTGGAACCGGGTCTGAGGCGAGATGACGAGCAGCGCCGAAACATCGTTCGGCACAGGTTCGCCTTTGCTGAGATCGACAGGCAAGAGATCATACTGAGGCGTGACAATCTGGTACGCCTGACGGAGGCTTGACAGTTCTGCCTCCCCGTGTCCTGTCGTGTAACCGATTTTCTTCTTTGCTTTCGATGTAAGCCGTTTCAGCGCGCTGCTGATGTCATATTCCAACGAGCTCAGATTCTGGACGACAGGGATGAGCTCTTTCCGGTCTTCGTACAACATCACAAGACCAAGATATGCCCGCTTCACTTCGAGTTTGTCCTCATTGACGACCTGCACCTGCACGGGAGCAATCCCTTGTTGTTGGGCATCCTGCTCTCCCTTTTCTCCCTGCGGATTGATAAACTCATACTGAAGATTTCCTTTCGCGAATGCCTTGTATTCGTTGAGGATATCAAGCAACGCGCGGCGGTTGTTGTTGTACGGAGAGGGAAGCTCTTCCGTGAAGTACGCTTTGACCGTCACCCGATCGTCGAGCGAGCCAATGAGTTCCTTGCTCGCATCTGACAACGTGTAGACCCCCTGGGACGTGAGATCCAGCCGCTCGAACAACCGTATGGAAATGAAATTGAGTACGATGAGGATCCCCGCCACAACAGCAAGACGGACGAAAATTTGGATTTTGCGATCTTTCATAGTTCAGTCACTCTTGAGGTTTCCATTGGTCATTACTGATTGGTACAACGATCACCACTTTCTTCGTCCAAGCGACAGGACCGTCAGATACAGCATGAAGCCCAGCAGGGACAAAAAGTAGATGATGTCACGGCTGTCGATCACGCCACGCGTGATATTGGCGAAGTGATAATCAATTCCCAGGAACTCTACGATGCTCGCCAGGGATTCCGGGACATAGATCAGGATCTTGTCCAACATGAAGAAGGTAAACACAAGCACAAATCCGATGATGAAGGCGACCACTTGATTCTCTGTCAGGCTCGATGCGAACAACCCGATGGCAACATACACACCCGCCATCAACATCAGTCCACAGTATCCGCCAATGACCGGCCCGTTGTCGATCTTCCCCAGGAGCGCAATTGTCACATAGTAGACGAGCGTCAGGAGAAGAGCGATCCCGATCAACGCCCATGCCGCAAGGAATTTTCCCAGAACGATCTCGACGTCGTGCAATGGTTTCGTCGTCAGCAGTTCGATGGTGCCCGATTTCTTTTCTTCCGACAACAATCGCATCGTGATCGCAGGGATGACGAAGAGAAAGATCGCGGGGACCATCTCAAACATCAGCCGCAACGTGGCCATGTTTGCCAGAAAGAGATTGCTCGTGTGAAACCAGCCGATGATGGCCAGGAACACCACGATGACAACATAGGCAATCGCCGAGTTGAAGTACGACTGCACCTCCCTGCGGAAGATTGTTCGAACATTCTTCCAGGAACCGGAGAGTTGATTTCGTTTGATAGCAATGGTTGAGCTCATAAGGTTTCAATGATAGGTTTTCCTCCTGCACCTTCATGCAGGATCGATTTTCAATTGATAGTTCTGGAGTCCGCTTGAGACCTCTCCATTC
>JBGPAN010000618.1:0-2847 GCA_041480785.1 Bacteroidota bacterium
CCCGAAGGACGTCGATGCATGTGTCCATCTGAAATCCCGCCAGTGTAAGGAATTGAAAAAACATGAATTCACCGCAAAACGAGAAATGCCGCATTCCGGTTTGGATCATCGATGATAACAAAGGTTTTTGCTTCATCCTCTCGGAAGCTCTGAACCTCAGCGGGACCATCGAATGTCAGAAACGTTTTCATTCCTGCAAATCAGCTCTGCAGGCTCTCTCAACGGAAGACTCTCCTCCGAGCGTCATCCTCCTCGACATCAAGATGCCGAAAATGTCGGGGCTGGATGCCATCACGTCCATCAAGGGCATCTCTTCAGCCACACAGGTCATCATGCTGACCTCGTATGATCTGGATGAGAACATCCGGACGGCGATGAATCGGGGTGCCACTGGCTATCTCCTGAAATCCTCTACCCCGATCGAAATCATCAACGCCATCGAGAAGGTCCAGAAGGGGGGCTCCCCGATCGACCCGATGATCACCAAAAGGGTGATGGAAGCTTTCCTCGGGCAAACCGAGCAAAACCGCTACGAGCTCACGAGCAGGGAGAAGGACATTCTTCAGTGCCTGGCCAGCGACCTGACCGTGCAGGAGGTGGCCTCCAAGCTGAACCTGAGCTACTTCACCGTTGACACCCACATCAAGAATATCTATCAGAAGCTCGATGTCCACAACCGGTATGGATTGGTCACAAAAGCCTCAAAAGAGAGGCTGATTTAGCGTTTTTCCCGGTTTTGCCACTTTCCTCAATATACCGGATTTCCGGTATTGCGCCTGCCAGCGAGTCCCCATAGATTCAAACCAGAGTCTGGGATGTGCCTGAACCGCGTCTGCTGACGATGTTGCCTTCGAGGAAGAATCGCAGGCATCACAGACTAGGCAAGGTGTTGTCTTGCCCAAGGGTATACCATGCCAAGCACAGCGAGAATTGTGACGAATAAGAAACATGTTGCGAATGTACTGATGCAAAGCGAGGCGCTCATGAAGCTGCAGATTGAGCGTATGCCATTGGCAAACATCGTGTGGGACACAGAATTCCGCGTGCGGTCCTGGAATCCGGCAGCGCAGCACATATTTGGCTTCACCGTAGATGAAGCGATTGGCAAACTCCCCTACGAAATCATTGTGCCCAAGAACGCACAATTTCAGGTGGAGGAGGTTTGGGGAAGGTTGCTGAAGGGAGATGCATCTGCTCACAGCATCAACGACAACATCACGAAAGATGGCCGAACGATCACCTGCCGATGGATCAACACGCCGCTGAAGACCGAGGAGGGGGAAGTCGCCGGTGTCCTGTCGATGGCGGAGGATATTACCGAGGGCAAACGGGTTGAAGAGGAGCTGCAGCACAGCGAGCATCGATATCGCAGCCTCGTCGAAAGCGCGCGCGATGCAATCATCACCATAACGCCAAAGGGCACATTCACCTCCTTGAACCACGCCTTCGAAACCCTCACAGGCTGGAATCGGGAGGAATGGATCGGCAAGACGTTCTCCGATCTCTTTCATCCCGACGACGCAAGAGCTGTTCTGCAGTTGTTTCGTCAGGCTCTGGAGGGAATGACCCCGCCGGTTCAAGAATACCGTTTGCGGACAAAGTCGGGGGGGTATCTCCTTGAAGAGATGACGATCGCTCCCCAGATAGAAAACGGGAGGATCGTGGGCGTCCTGGGAATTGCGCGTGACGTGACAGCGAGGAAGACTCTCGAGAATCAACTTGTTCAAGCGCAGAAGATGGAAAGCCTCGGGACTCTCGCAGGCGGAATTGCCCACGACTTCAATAACATCCTCGGCATCATTCTCGGGCAAGCGTCAATCCTTGAGCGACATGACGAGGACCGTGAGATGACCGCCGCGTCTATTGACTCGATCACGAAAGCGGTGCAGCGGGGAGCGTCGCTCGTACGACAAATCCTCACGTTTGCCCGCAAGTCGGAAGTTGTGCTCGGGCCGGTCAATGTGAATGCGATGATTCGCGAGCTCGCTACTATGCTTGAGGAGACGTTCCCGAAGACGGTCGAGATCAACCTCAAACTGGACATGTCTATTCCTGTCATCACGATGGATCACGCACAGCTTCACCAGGCGCTTCTGAATCTCTGCGTGAACGCTCGTGATGCGATCAACGATCTTGCTCCCCAAACGTCATCTCACGGATTGCTCACCATTCGCACGGAGGTGGTGCCGTGCAGTCATCTGAAGGGCCATGCTGATGCGACGGCATCCCGGTACATCTGCATCACTGTCTCCGACTCCGGCAAAGGCATGGAGGAAGCCACCAAGGAAAAAATCTTCGAGCCATTTTTCACAACGAAGGAACCCGGAAAAGGCACAGGGTGGGGGCTTGCGGTGGTGTACGGCGTCATCAGGGCCCATCGGGTTTCATCGACGTCGAAAGCAGGATCAACGTTGGAACAACGTTCCGCCTGTATCTGCCTGTTAAGGAGGAGTCTGCCGGCGAGACAGCGCTCGGGGCGGTCGACGGCACAGGCATTCTGGGAGGGACGGAGACGATCCTTTTGGTGGAGGATGAAGACGGTCTGCGTCATCTCATGAAATCAGTGCTCGAGGACAATGGATATCGTGCCCTGACGGCGAAGGATGGCATCGAAGCCATCCGGCTGTATTCGGAGCACAAAGATGAGATCGCGCTGGTATTCACTGATCTGGGGCTGCCGAGGATAGACGGGGCGACGGCGTTCCTGACGCTCAAGGAGATCAATCCGAACATCAAGGCCGTATTTGCGAGCGGTTTCCTCGATTTGAAGTCGAGATTGGAACTATCCGTGGCAGAGGCCAAAGCCTTTGTCGGGAAGCCCTACAATCCGAATGAAGTGTTGAGGAC
>JBGPAN010000619.1:0-2843 GCA_041480785.1 Bacteroidota bacterium
CCTCCAGCTTGATACTGCAGCGCCATCTCCAGATGATCGAACTTCTCGGTAAGTGTTCCTTTGGATGAGGATGCCTTCTTGATCTCTGCAATAACTGCAATGGGTGGTTTCTCCAGCGCTCGCTTGAAGTCCCTGATTCCCTGAACCCTCGCGGCTTGCTGCCGAATCGCTCCAAGCGAAATCCGTCGCTTGGCATCCGCCACCTCAGCACTCTTGTCTTCCAGAATAGTGCTCAAAACATCCATGGGTGTCGTTTACTCCTTCGCTCCAGTGGCTGAGCGTGTCACTCGTACTGTGCGAATTCTTCTGGCGGTTTTCGATTGTACAGTCAACGTCAATGCTTGATGGGTAACTGTATCGCCAACCTCGGGCAGGCGACCCAACTCCTTTTGAATGAAGCCGGCAACAGTTTCATATTCCGGAGCTTCCGGCAATTGAGCCTTGAATTGCTGATTGAAATCTCCGACGCTCATACGTGCATCAACAGTCTCCGATCCGTCGCGAGCCTGTTCAATCGACTTGCTCACTTCATCGTATTCATCATGGATCTCCCCAACGATTTCTTCGATGATGTCTTCCATCGTGATAATTCCTTCGGTGCCGCCGAATTCATCTATCACGATGGCGAGATGAACTTTTTTCTGCTGAAATTCACGCAGGAGCTGACTGACCTTCTTCGATTCCGGAACAAAGTATGCCGGTCGGACGATGTCTTGCAGCACAATAAGGTCTCTGTGTTCGAGAAGACTCAGCAGATCTTTACTGTAGATGACCCCAATGATTTTGTCGACAGTCCCTTTGTAGACAGGCAGGCGTGAATACCCCTCTTCAATTACTCTTCGCACAAGAACATCACGTGGCATCGAAATATCAAGTCCGATAATATCCGGCCTCGGCACCATGATTTCTTTCACCGTGGTATCCGTGAACTCGAGAATGCTCTTGATAAGCTCGTGCTCAGTCTTGTCGATTGCACCGCTTTTAGTGCTCGCTTCGAGCACTTGCTTGAATTCTTCCTCGGAGAACCTAGTCTTGAGCAATCCCCAACGAACCAAACACTCTTTCAATATGTCTCGAACCGATTTCAAGAATCACCCCAGGCGTTTGTTCCTCGAACCCATTGTTGTATTTTCGCCACCGCAGATCTGTGCGAGAGGCTTTTGGGATTCCCAAATCCTATACTTTACGTCGTACGACGTCTCGTGTACACCCTTCCACTCGCCGATATGCGACAACCCGAGAGCCGAGAATTCGTCTTTCTCCCACCACCATGAACAACGGGAGCGTGCCTCGGTCGGATGGAAACAGCCTTCCCCCTCATTGATTTGGCGCACTGTGCGGTTTCCTCTACGGCTTCACCTTTCAGTCTGAATCCCATCAAGAACGCGGCGATTCATGCTTCGGATGCGTTCCCGGACATGCTCTCTCTCATCGTCTCATACGATTCCTGATCCGTAAGGTCTTGTCATGCCGCGGGCTTATTGAGGACTTCCCGAATCATTCTCTTGAGCGTACCAAACGTATCTTAGTAGATAATTTCCTCCAAAAACAATCCCCTGGCCGGAGCAGATGCTCCAGCGCGGGTTCTGTCCTTCGCTTCAAAAATTTCTTGAAACTGCACAAATTGGCGATGGCCTCGGGCCACCTCCACCATCGTTCCCACGAGAGCCCTCACCATTCCGTACAGAAACCGGTTTGCCCTGATATCAAGAACCAATTCCGTATCAGCCCTTTTCCATGATGCTCTGTCGACGGTACAACGAAAATGGTCAACATTTGTGTCAACTTTGCAGAACGAAGAGAAATCGTGTTCACCTAAGATTTGGTTTGCACATTGTTGCAGCAGATCTTCACGGACCTTATACCCGCCAATGTACCAAGACTGGTTTCGTCGCAAAGCCGTCGGTCGCAGACCAAGGTGATAGCAATATACTCGTCCTTTGGCGCTGTAGCGAGCGTGAAACGATTCAGGGACGGGTTCTGCCGAGAGAACGACAATCTGTGGAGGTAGCAGTGCATTTACTCCTCGTTGGATCAACTCTGGGACAACGAGCTTTGAGGTCTTGAAAGAAGCCACTTGTCCCCGGGCGTGCACCCCGGCATCCGTGCGTCCCGCAGCAACTGTCGCAATTGGCTCCTGGAGGATCTCCCTGAGCGCCCTTTCGAGTTCGCCTTGAATGGAGGGACCGTTCGGTTGAATCTGCCAGCCGACAAAGTCCGACCCATCATATTCAATCAGGAGCTTTATGTTTTCCATGAGTCCAAAAAACAAAATCCCGCACAGGGGGCGGGATTTTGTCGTGCTTTCGATTGCTGTTCAGAACTCTTTTGAGAAGGTCAACTCTATTCCGTCAGCAGCAAGCATCCCGCCCGGCACTCTGGCGTTCAATCGCCATGAGCCGAGCATCTGAACGCTGCGATTGTACGCCGAGACTGATCTCGCTGCCGAAAAGGCTGCAATAACTCTGTTCAAGATAAGTACACCGAGCACGAACTGCGAATTCCTCAATGAGCCCTCCCCACGATTCCGCAGATCCTTGTAATGGAGCCTGTCGGCGTCTGAGCTCCATTGCCATGCAAAATTTGATTTCGGGTCATACCGCAATTCGAATTCACGATTCCGCAGCTTAGCGTCATTGTAGCTTAAGACATCAGCGAAATTGCCAAGGTTAACCTCGAACTTGTCGTCCTTGCCATCGAAGTTCGCGGAAGCACTCTGAACTGCCAAAGTCCTCGCGTCGTCTTTTAGCCACCGTCCGTACACTCTAACTCCGCCGTATGCGAGCCACAGTCCCGCATCCGCCCCTATGAAGTACTTGCCCGTTCCAAAGTTCTCAGCATAA
>JBGPAN010000620.1:0-2842 GCA_041480785.1 Bacteroidota bacterium
CGACCACATCAAGATCATCATCATCTCACCGTATTTCACAACGGAATCCGCCGATCTCGTGGCAAGGAATAGCGGCGGCAAAGTGGTTACGCTGGCGACCTCGGTTGGAGCTAATGATCGAATCAAGACGTACTATGACCTTTTTGACTATAACATCTCTCAACTCCTCGAGGCTTTGCGATAAAGCTTCGATAGACCAGATTGGAGAAAAGAACCATGGCAGACATGTTCAGCCAGAGTTTTGTCGTTAACGCACTCATCGTGAGCGCGATCCTGGGTCTCCTACTTTCTTACCTGGGCGTCCACGTCGTGGGGCGCGGAATTGTATTTGTCGATCTCGCCCTCGGTCAGATTTCAATGTTGGGTGTGGCTTTTGCGGGTTTCATTGGAGGGGACGAAACGATCATATCAATTTTATTTACGATGCTTGGGGCTTTTTTGCTCTCGTTCATCAAAGTCAGAGACAAGCGCTTGAAACACGAGGCGATCATTGGAATCGTCTATGCGGTCGCATCTGCCGGGACCGTCCTTTTGATCTCGAAAACGCCACATGGAGAGTCCGACATCTCAGAAGTCTTGTTCGGGAGTCTCTTCACCGTCACTACGAGCCAGATCGTGTCTCTGTTGGTCGTTTTCGGCCTCATCGCCATCGTTCAAGTCCTCTTTCGCAAGAAGTTCTTCGCCCTGACTGAACAATTCGAGAATCGGCAGATCGAGCATATGCGGATTTTCGACTTGTGGAATTTCCTGTTCTATCTAAGCATCGGACTCTCCATCGTTTTCGCTGTCAGGCTTGCTGGAGTGATTCCCGTCTTCTCCTATCTCATTGTTCCACCGGTGGCGGCGATCCTGCTTTCAAAAGGCAAGTACGTCGTAGTATGGATATCAATCATCTTCAGTGTGATTGGCGGATTCTTAGGCATCTATTGTTCAGTGCAATTTGATTTCCCGGCGGGATCTTCTGTCGTTGCCGCCTTGGGTGCGCTGTTCGTTCTGGTTGCTCTCATTAAGTTTACCAAGTTTGTAAATGTGCGCGTGACGAAAAACGGGCAATCACTGCAAGACAACCATGCCGCTGAATGACAAGATCGCACTGATTCCTGGTGGGACAGGAGGACTCGGTTCATCGATCACGCAGCGGCTCGCCAGTGAAGGCTGCAGGGTCCATGTGACATACAACTCCGAGAGCGGGCGGCGGCCCGCCAATGCGTTCAGTGACTCTGTGAAACTGATTCGGACAGATGTCACAGACGAACATCAGGTGCGTCTTCTGTATGACACTATCATCTCGGAATCGCAAAACGTATACATCGTCGTCAACACTGTGGGCGGGTACCTTCCACGAAAGCCGCTGAGGGATGTCTCGGTGGACGAGTGGGATCAGATGATGAACATCAATTTTAAGGCAGCTTTTCTTTCTACGAGAGAAGCCCTGAGGCGAATGCACGGCTAGTTGTATGGCCGAATTATCCACATCTCGGCAATGACAGGTGTTCGCCCACTCCCAGAACAGAATCCATACTCCGTCTCGAAAGCTTCAGTCACTTTGCTCACTGAACTCGTCGCCCAGGAGGTGAAAGGATCAGGAATCACGTCAATGCCATCGCCCCAAGCATTATCAAGACCTCAGCAAACCTAGCTTCCATGCCAGGCGAAGATACCTCTCAATGGGTGACGCCCGAACAAATCGCGGATATCATCTCCTATCTTTGTTCCCCGACTGCCGCAGCTATCAACGGCACAACAATAAGGGCCTTTGGAGGTCTTTGAAACCGAACGTTAGTTGATTTTCTGGAACAAATTGAATACTTTAAATGGAGACAGCGGCAGCCTCCACAAATCTTATGGCAAACCACAGAGAGAGTTGCATCGAAGGCAAGTTCAGCGCTTGCCTTTTTTCATTTGAGGAATGAGTAGGCGATATGACGCTCAATGAACAGATCAACAACGACCTTAAGGCAGCGATGAAGGCCGGCCAGAAGACCAAGCTGGAAACGCTGCGTTTGCTTCGCGCTCACATGATCGAGCTTTCGAAGAGGGGGGAGGGAAAAGAGATCACTCCGGAAGAAGAGCTGTCCGTCTTGATAGCCGCGATGAAGAAACGAAAAGAAGCCATCGAGGTGTACGAAAAAGCGGGCAGGACTGACCTTGCTCAACAGGAGCGAGCTGAGCTTGATGTCATCTCCTCATATCTTCCCAAACAATTGTCTGCCGAAGAAGCAGCTGAGATTATTCTGCGGATCATTGCTCAGACCGGCGCAAGCGGGGCCAAGGATTTCGGCAAAGTCATGCCTCTGGCGATGAAAGAGCTGAAAGGAAAGATCGACGGGAAGCAGGTGCAGGAAATGGTGAAAGCAAAACTAGGAGCCTAACGATGCTCATTGACCTTTTGATTTTGTTTCCGCTCATCGTCTTCGGCGCGCTGGGCTTTCGAGACGGCTCTATCCGAAAGCTCGTGGCAATTACTGTTGTAATCATCGGAATGTTCCTCAGTCAATACCTGATGCATGACTTCTCGGAATTCCTCAGAGAGAACATGCATATTCAGCCTGCAACAGCACCGATGACAGCCTTCTTCATGATTTTCTTCATGCTATTTTTCCTGCAGTCCCTTCTCTACCGATTCATTACCGACAATTACAAGATTGGAAAGATCGCGGATAGAGTCATAGGTGTTGTGCTCGGGACAATCGAGGGTCTTATTATTATCAGCGTCGTGATTTTTGTTATCACGATGAAAGGTCCGCCTTCCCGCAAAACGATTTGGGATTCTCGGTTGTATGTTCCCACAGCCGCGATTGCTCCTCAGATCATGGACTTTTTCGCAAACCTGATTCCGAAC
>JBGPAN010000621.1:0-2822 GCA_041480785.1 Bacteroidota bacterium
AAGATCCGTCAGAAATTCGTTGAACACGTCACCAATGTTTTTCAGATCATCGGATATGATAACGCGAAGTCAAAGCAATCTGCCATGAACTTCATGAAACTCGAGAGCGCTCTGGCGAAAGCAGCGCGCAAACGTGAAGACACGCGCGACCCGATCAAGAACTATAATAAGATCTCGTTCAAACAGCTCACGACTTCGACTCCCGACCTTGATTGGACGGTTTTCATGGACGTTGCCGGATTGAAAAACGTCGACACGGTAATCGTTGGGCAGCCAGAATACCTCACGTCACTGAACAGCCAGCTGAAAGCGACATCGCTTGCGGACTGGAAAAACTATCTGAAGTTTCACCTTGTCCGAGGTCTGGCTCGCTTCATGGATGACAGGATCTATCTGGAGTCGTTCAATTTCTATTCCACGACGTTGCGCGGCGTGAAGGAACCCAAGCCGCGATGGAAGCGTGTCGTAGAGCAAACAGACGGTTCTCTCGGCGAGTTGATCGGACAGGTGTACGTCGATGAATACCTGCCGAAGGGGACAAAAGAGAAGCTCAAGGAAATCGGAACTGCAATCAGGGATGTCTATGCCGAAAGAATCGAAGCTCTCGATTGGATGAGCGCAGCGACCAAGGAGAAGGCGCTCAAAAAGCTCAATTCGATTATCATGAAGGTCGGCTATCCCGACAAATGGAAGGACCTGAGCAGCCTGCGGGTTGACCGCGGTTCTTTTGTGCACAACGTGATGAACGCCAACAAATGGCGATTCAACTACATGATATCGAAGTTCGGCAAACCCGTCGATCGGACTGAATGGGGTATGGAGCCGCAAACGTACAACGCATATTATAATCCATCCAACAACGAAATTGTCGTGCCCGGGTGTAACATCACCGTTCCGGGGTACGAACGCGTTCTGGCTGACGATGCTCTGCTCTACTCAATCATCGGGGGGTCAACGTTCGGGCACGAGATCACCCATGGATTCGACGATCAGGGGAGCAAATACGACGAGAACGGCAACCTGAACAACTGGTGGACAACCGGCGACAGCGCGAAGTTCTATGCCAAGACGAAGATGATCGTCAGGCAATTCAACGACTACATTGCCGTGGACAGCCTGCACATCAACGGTGAGCTTACACAGGGAGAGAACATTGCTGATCTCGGCGGCATCATGATGGGATATGAGGCGTTCAAGAAAACAAAGCATTACAAGGACAAAGAGATCATCGCAGGATTGAATCCGGATCAGCGCTTCTTCCTCGGTTACGCGCTGGCGTGGATGATCAACGAACGACCAGAGGCAATCGCCAACCAGATCCGCAGCAATGAACATTCCCCGGCCAAATTCCGTGTGATTGGTCCGCTGGCGGATATGCCGGAGTTCTATCAGACGTTCGGCATAAAGGAGGGAGATGCGATGTGGCGACCGGAGAGTCTGCGGGTGAAGATCTGGTAGCTGTTGGTAAAGCGCGAGACCCACAGTCACGTGAAAGGTCCAGGATGGGAACACATAAGAAGATGCTCCTTTTCTGTGCGGTGGCGGTTGCTGCCAGCACTCTACTGCTGGAAAACACACACAGCAGCGGACAGGCACAGCGCGGCACCCGAATAAGCATCGTCCGGCAGCCGATTGCCTATCCGGACGGTCGTCCAGTCGCCCACTACCGCCTCGATGCAAAAGACCAAGGAATTGTCTTTCGACATGGCACCGGACCGCGAGGGTGCGATGCCCTTGGCGCGAGAGACATCTGGGTCTGGCAGTATAAAGGCACGTACTATATGCACTACGATGGCGCCGGCGCAAAGGGTTGGTTAGCCTGCCTGGCGACGAGCAAGAACGCAACTGAATGGAGAGTTCACGGACCAGCTTTGGAACTTGGCGAAGCCGGTCAAAAAGATGCCGCCTCAGCCTCTTACGGAGTGACGTTTTTCGACAAGAATAAGTGGCATATGTTCTATCTCGGCACGCCGCATACATCGCCACCGCCGGACCTGGTGCCCTCCTTCCCGTACCTCACGATGAAGGCCGAAGGCACATCTCCGGCAGGTCCCTGGATAAAACGATACGACATCGAACCATTCAGCCCACAACCTGAAACGTACTACTCCGCCACTGCCAGTCCTGGCCACGTCATCGCTCGACAGAGCGGCTATCTCATGTTCTTCAGCGCATCGACCGACAGGCCCATACTCCGTACACTCGGCATTGCGCGAACGCGTAACCTGGACGCCCCGTGGAGAATTGATCCGCAACCCATTGTGCCTCCTGCCGAGCAGGTCGAGAACACATCTCTTTACTATGAAGCGCAAAGCAAGACATGGTTCCTGTTTACAAACCACGTCGGGTTGAAGGATGGCCTTGAATACACTGATGCTGTTTGGGTGTATTGGACGAGGGATCTCGAGCGATGGAACGCAGACCAAAAAGCTGTTGTGCTGGACGGTTCGAATTGCTCTTGGTCAAAGGAGATTATCGGCCTCCCGTCTGTCGTGAAAGTTGGCAAGCGTCTTGCTTTGTTCTATGACGGCTACGCAGGCCAGGGGATCCCTAAGGGAGCCGGGAGTCACATGCGAAGAGATGTCGGGCTCGCATGGCTTGAGCTCCCGCTGGATGTGAGTGAGCACTGAATCTGAGTCCATTGCTTCCTTCAAGAGCGTCCGAAGAAAGAAGATACCCATGAAGAGATCTCTACTGTTCGCCTTTTTGGTCATTCCCCTCGTTTCCACCTCACAGATTCAACCTGATGCACTGCGGCAGGGTTTCTCACGCCCCCCTGATGAAGCACGCCCGTGGGTCTATTGGGTGTGGATGGACGGCAA
>JBGPAN010000622.1:0-2809 GCA_041480785.1 Bacteroidota bacterium
GTTTGCCATACGTCCGATCCGTTGGAGATAGGCTGCAAATTCATCTATTGTCAGAGCCAGTCGGTATTTTTGGTTGAATCGAGTTACGATTTGTTGTTGCTCAACGGCACTCAGCTCAGAGAATCCAGGACCGATCTTGGACAGTGGAGCAGGTACATCTGTGAGGGCTTTGAAACTCCACGCGCCGTTAGTCACCAGCGCGGTGGAATCTCTCCGATGGATGGCGCCGGCACAGCGGTTTACAAACCTCTGAATTGTCGACATCGGCACATGGTAGGGTTCGTCAGCATAGAAGGGGAATTCATTGCTCATTCCTTCGGGCTCATTGAATATTTCCCATGCAATGATTGCAGAATGGCGCTTGAGAGAATCGACCATGGGAATGAGGCAGTTGTTGATGTACGCACTGATGTATGCAGTGTCGTTGAGCAGTTTCAGATTGCGATTCACAACAGAGGAGCTGTTCGTCGCCCGAAGCATATCAAATGACCAGAGACACAGTTTTACGCCTATTTCCCTTTGCCATGCAATATCCAACGCTTTCCTCAAACTCTCTATTGTACCACTGCCCGGCCCGATGACGAGTCCCGTGTCATTGAACGCGGGAGTCACGCTTCCATTGGTGTGGAGCCACCATCGAAGGGCATTGCCGCCATGCTTATGCATCTGCAGCAGGATATCACCGAAGGCAGTGAAGTCTCTGGCGCCCGGCCCAATGTCGTTGGCAAAACTCATCCATGCCAGGTTCCCTCCGCTGAGAAAGAGTTGCTGATCGTTGTACTTGACGGTGTTTTGGGAAAACAGAGTGTGCATTGACAACAGCACCATCAGCGAGAGGGAAACGTACCGTACGATGCGCATGGGTATTGCCTTTGATATGACGTCGAGCAAATTGAGTTCATGAGGTCGCAATCCAACTATGAAGTAGCTGATAGATCAATTGTCGAAAGCTCCCCACAACAGTAAAAAAGAAAACAACAACCTTCAAGTTGGTCGTGCGACCGATGGATCGAACGATCTGGCACAAGAGTATCAGACGGCGGCAGCACAGGAATCAGTCAAAACCCATGCCGTTGATATATGCTGACGAAATATGCACGTATCTGAGACGAAGAACAACACGATATCATCGAATTTGCAGTCATTATGGAAATCATAACGCGACAGGGTTACATCCCCTCCTCACACTCTCTTTTCCCGTGCAAGGTATGCCGTACCACTTGAAGAAAGGATGTACAATTCATTGAAACAAAAGCCTCCCCATCGGTGCCGGCGATTCGCTGACTTTTTAGGGCTGATTGTAGAGAGAGTGATCTGTTTTGACACAGCACGGAAATGTTGATAAGGGTCATTATCAGGTGGTTCTCTCCGTGGGCCGATTCTTTGGTGAAGGAACGAATACTCTCGGGATCACCTACCACTTCCTTGCGTCTCCGTCCCCAATTGATTTGTAGGATCATGAAAGATTGGGAGGCGCGACTGCCAGACACTCGGTTTCTCCGCATCCATCGAACCACGATCATCAACGCCGAGTACATTGAGAAAATCGGGGAGTGGTTCAACTATAGTTTTCGTGTTTTTCTGAAGAGCCTGGAGAAGCCGGTTGTCATGAGCAGGCGACATGCTGCCTCCTTTCAAGATCAGATGAGCTAGTTGCCAACCGCTCCTTGGAGCAACAGCATCGCATACACCAATCCGCTCTCAACATGCACATCGATCGGCCCAGAAACCGAGCCCGCTTCCACAGAATGAAAACTTCGACAGTGAGTCACTCAACGATGACTGTTCCAAAGGAGCGGCTTCACCACTTTGATACCATCAGAATCTTCTATCGCAGTTGCGGACCTTCTTGTTTGAACTCATGGGCCTCAGCCTCATTCTGTGAATTTGGAATGTCCGTCCCCAATCCACGAGCATGGCGAGGCTTATGCTGGCAAAAAAGGGCCAACCATTCTTGTCATGGTCGGTTCTTGGCACTCGAATCCCGCCCGACCAAGCATACACTTTCTCACTCTCTTAATCGAGACTAGGTTATTGCTGTCTAGAAACGCAAGAAGCTGACCCGTTCCCGGATCAGCCTTAATTGAGGAGAAAGCCAAAGGAAAGCCCACAAGCCCGCGAAAATGGCTTCAGGACGAACGATTTTTGAGGCTACTGACGACAGCAAAGCGATGAACAAGCCACCTAGCGGATCTTGATTTCCCAACGCATTCCCCCTACCTTGATCCTCCCGCTCTCCATCATATCTTTCATATCAGAGATATGCCATGAACCTCCTCTTCTCGCTCCTTCTTACTGCCTTGATGTTCGCACATCTGCATGCCCAAGAAGTGTTTGTCTCCCCAAAAGGAGATGACGGCAACCAGGGCACAATCGAGAAACCGTTTCGAACCCTTGAGCGCGCCCGGAATGCAGGTCGCGCGTTTCGACGAACAACTCCAGCACGAGCCCGGCAAGCCTTCACTGCATGGCTCCGCGGTGGCACCTACCAGCTTTCAAACACCTTCGAATTGACCCAGGATGACGATGGCTCTCCTGAGGCACCGGTGACATACGCGGCGTATGGTCACGAATCGGTCCGCATCTCCGGCGGGATGAGCATCCCCTCTTCATCGTTTCGTCCTGCCTCCGATCCCAGCTCCCTGCTGCGTCTGCCGCCGGAATCACGGCAGCACGTCCTCCAGGCGAACCTCCGCGCGTTGGGCATACGCGACTTCGGCAGACATCGACAATTCGGCCACGGGTTGCCGGTGGTCCCTGCACCGATGGAACTGTTCTGGAATGATTCTGTGATGCAGCTGGCTCGTTA
>JBGPAN010000623.1:0-2807 GCA_041480785.1 Bacteroidota bacterium
CCTTTTTCATTTTTCATTTTGACTTTTGACTTCCTACTTCTTTCGTTTCCCTAATCGCATCGACGATTTGCTGATAACCGCTGCATCGACAGAGGTTGCCGGAAATTGCGGCGCGAGTCTCCTCCTCTGACGGATTGGAGGTATGATCGAGCAGGTCTTTTGCGCTCAACAACATACCGGGAGTGCAAAAGCCACAGTGGACGGCATCGTGATCGAGGAATGACTCCTGAAGGGGATGAAGCTTCTCCCCATCAGCGAGCCCCTCAACGGTAAGGATTTCCTGACCATCAATTTGGGGCACGAGGATGAGACACGAATTCACTGCTTGCCCATTCATCAGGACAGTGCACGCTCCACATTCGCCGACTTCGCACCCTCGTTTTGTGCCGGTCAGTCCCAGCTCATCACGCAACAAGTCCAGGAGCGTCATATTCGGATGGACGTCAAGCTGGTACGCTTTGCCATTGATGATTGTCTTGATGAATACACTTTTCATGAATCGTATCCTGTTTTCTACTTACATGCCTCAAGTGCCCGGCGCACCAGCACTGCAATAACCGGTTCCTTGTACTCTGTGGACCAGCGCCTGCCCGTGAACGAGATCAGTGCTTCCGAGATTTTCTTCCCTGCTTGATCAAACAATTCGCGTGATGGCTTCTGTCCAATGAGAATGTTCTCCGCTTCCGGGACTCTCTGCCACTTAGGGAAGGCGGCACCGGTCACAATGCGAGCATCGGTGATCGCTCCGGCTTCTGTTTTCTCTAATATCGCTGCAACGCTCAACCGGGCGATTGACAGCGCGTTGCGCCTTCCAAGCTTCACGAACGAGCTTCGTGCATTCCCCGGGAGTTTGGGAAACCGAATCTCAATGAGGATTTCATCTCGCTGTGCAACTGTCGCATACGGCTTGACGAAAAACTCCGACAGCGCCACCGCTCGCTCACCTCTTGAAGAAAGCAACTTGATCCTAGCGTTCAGAGCGATGAGAGGAGGAACAGTATCCGCACACGCTGCTGCATTCATGATATTTCCGCCAACGGTACCCCGATTGCGAATCTGGGGCGATCCAATGCCCGCAACGGCAGACTTCAGCAACGGAGCATACTGTTCCACAATCTTTGAATGGAGAATCTCTGCATGGGTGGTGAGTGGGTGTATGACGATTGCATCCCCCGATTCTTCAATTCCTCTGAGCGAGGAAATCCGGGTGATGTCGACAACGGCTTTCGAGGAAGATGAACCGGATTTGCGCAACTCCACGATCACATCGGTTCCCCCGGCCAGAATCCTTGCATCAGCGCCGAATTCAGCAAGCAGCGTGCATGCTTCCGGCAGGGAACGCGGGGAATGATATTCGAACGGCTTCATCCGTTCTCCGTCCGGATTTTGCACGACTCCACCATCATAGAATCAAGCGAATTCCTTTGCTCCGAGCCGCGGCTTCCGGAACGCGAGAGCTTGTGTCCAAGCAGGACACGCTCAAGGGTTGCGGGAATCTCGTAGATCCGTTTTCCCGTCGCATTGAAAATGGCGTTGACAATTGCTGGAGCCGCGAGTTCATTTGTTGGTTCCCCGACAGATTTTGCCCCAAACGGTCCCGCTGGATCTTCATTCTCGACGATTATTGTCCTGATGCGCGGAACATCCATCGAAGTGGGAATCAGATACTCGTCAAAATTCAGTTGCTTCGGAACCGCATCCTCGATTTCAAATTCCTCCAACAGCCCGTAGCCGAGCCCCATCGCCACACCTCCACACATCTGACCGACGACCATTCCGCGATTGATGGCTTTCCCAACATCGTGGACGGACACAAAATCAACGACATCCACTTTGCCTGTGCCGGTGTCGACTTCGACTTCTGCGGCGTTCGCGCCGTAGACAAATGTGAAATACGCTTCCCCCCTGCCTTCTTCTTCATGCCAGGAGGTCGGTGGCGACTTGTGCCACCCGAGGCCGATCATCGGTTTGCCTTTGTTGAAGCACGCGTTCGTGAGCTCGCTAAACGATGCAAGCCGCTCGACGGTTTTCGTTCTGATAAGATAGTTGTCTGCCAGATCAAGTGCGTTCATTTCGACGCCCGACATCTCAGCACCAACCTCGAGCAACGTCGCCCGCACTTTCTCTGCGGCATTCTTGGCGGCCGATCCACCCATGATTGTTCCGCGTGAGGCAACGGTCGGTCCGGAGTCGGCGACACGGCTCGTGTTGGTATTCAGGAACTGGATCCGGTCCATTGAAATGCCCAACACTTCAGCCACAATCTGTGACATTTGCGTCTGCGCTCCCTGCCCCATATCCGTCACACCGGAGGAGACAATGACGCTTCCATCAGTTTGGACCGAGACGATGGTTTCGGCAGCATCGGCCCCTTCCGCACCGAGAGAAACTCCACGATAGCTGCATGCAAGGCCAACACCGCGCTTCTTCTCCCCCTCTTTCACCCCACGGTACTCTCTCCACTTCCTGTCAAAGTCAATCGCCTGTGCTGCCTCCCTCAATACTTGTTTCAGGCTCACCGTATGATTCAGCTTTTGCCCCGTTGCAGTGACGGCGTAGTTCTCGAAGCCGTTCTTCAGACGGATTTCCAGCGGCGTCATGCCGACGTGTTCTGCAAGTTCATCCATCATCGATTCAATGGCAAAGTTGACTTGCGGAGAACCGAATCCCCTCATCGCGCCGGTATAGTTGTTGTTCGTATAGGCCGCATAGACATCGGTCTTGACGTTTTCACAATAGTAGGGACCGGTCGCCTGGACCACCGACCGCCATGTTACGAAGGGACTCATTGAGGAATATGCACCGCC
>JBGPAN010000624.1:0-2800 GCA_041480785.1 Bacteroidota bacterium
CTTCTATCCCGGGGCCTGTATCTGCAACAAAAATGGAAACTGACCGTTCTCCTTCCTCGAGACGGACCACCGTTGTCGCACCTTCGGAACTGTACTTGATGGCATTATCGATGATGTTGCCTACTGCTTGTTTCAGTCTATCTTTGTCCCCAAGAACCAGAATCTCATGGTCAGGTATTTCTGCTATGACTTTCTGTTTCTTCTTCGCGGCAATGTCGGCAAAATCGGCCGACAATTGCTTCAACCATGACGATACATCAAAGTAGCGAAAACTCATTTTCATCTCTCCCGACTCAATCTGGGAAATCTCAATGAGATCTGTCAAAAGGCCGTCGAGCCGGTTTGCGTGGTGGTACGCCTTTTCGACGAATGCTCTGTTCACCGATTTGTCATCAATTGCACCTTCAGTCAATGTCTCTAGAAAACCTTTCAATGAGAAAATTGGCGTTCGAAGTTCGTGCGACACATTTCCCAGGAACTCGCTTCGTACACGCTCCAGTTTCTTCATTTGCTCAATGTCAGCCTTAAGGCGGTCCGTCATCTCATTGATGAGCGCTGCCAGTCTGCCGATCTCATCCTGTGACCGCACGGGGAGCTTCTGATCGAGGTTTCCTGCTTTGATTTCCTTCACCATGTCGCCGATTTCGACAATCGGGTTGGCAAGACGTCTGGCCACCAGTTGACTCGCAATAACGACGAGAATGAGGACAACGATCGCAGCAAGGACAATTTTGAACCGAATCTCGTACATGATGCTGTTCACATCCGTCAGCTCAAGGGCAACTCTGATGAATTGCAGATTTGGAAACGTGCTCGCCGGTCCGCCTGTGAATTCAACCTGTCGGGCGACGTACACCAAGTCATGGGCAATCGATCGACTCTTCCGTACATCTGACCCTGTGCCAGCCTTCCGCGCTTCAAGAATTTCAGGCCTGTTTCCGTGATTCTCGAGCGTATGAAGGAGTGAATCGGGTACCGAAGAATCGTAGAGGACTACTCCGCTCAAATCAACCAGAGTGATTCGCATGAGGGACGCCGCGGCGATGGCGTTCAATTCCTTCTCCTTCTCCACCCTCAATTCTGCTCTGTGGTTTCCTTCCTGTAGGATGATAGCAAGAACCTTTGTTTCAGTGCGAAGGCTCCCCAAGAGCCGATCGAAATAGTATCGCTCGATCTCGAGACTGAACAAAACCCCAAGAACAGTAATAATCAAAACCGAAAACAGAAAATAGGTAATCGTAATCCGTGTTCGAACGCTGTGCATTACAGTTCCTTTCGGAATCGATATCCAACACCTTTGACGGTTTCTATGTGCTCAGCAAGATGACCGAGTTTTTCACGGATCTTGCGGACGTGTACGTCGATAGTCCTGTCTACGACATAAACATCGTGACCCCAAATCTCGTTGAGAAGCGTTTCGCGGCTCACCACTCGCTCAGGATGACGGGCTAGAAACAAGAGTACCTCGAATTCCTTTTTCGGCAAATGAATATTCCGGTTTCTGATCTTGACCACGTAGTTGTCCGTCTGGATCTCGAGGTCTCCGATTTTCAGGTTCTCTGCTCCTGAAACTTCTCCGCGTTCACTTTGCGGCTTCAAGGCGCGCTTCACCCGAGCAATGAACGTACGCACTTTCACCGGCTTCACGATGTAATCATCGGCCCCGAGTTCGAGCCCCACCACTTCGTCCACTTCACTGTCGCGCGCCGTGAGAAATACGATCGGGATCTTTGCCGTCGTAGGATCCTTTCGAATCGCCTTGCATACCTCCCATCCGTCAAGCTCTGGCATCATGATGTCCAGAACAACGAGATCCGGATGCTGCTTGACGATCCTGAGGGCCTCTTTCCCATTATGGGCTGTCAGGACTCTATATCCGTCTTTCTCGAGATTGTATTTCAAGAGCTCAAGAATATCCTTCTCGTCATCGACGACAAGTATTGTTGAGACCATTGTCTTCTTTCCTGGTATGAAAAAAAGGCCTTCGTTGTTGAAGCGAAGGCCTGTATTGTGGAGGTGCGGGGAGTCGAACCCCGGTCCGAAGAGAAGCCTCTCAAAACGTTTACGTACCTAGCCTACCTTTTGAGGTTCGCATATGGGAACTCCGGTAGACAGGATTGACCACATGCTATCCAAAGTGGACCCCGCTTGTGGCAGGATTTCAGATGGTTCCCTTCGGCGCAGAACCACCCTATCCCATTTCACTCGACGTTCCAAGTGCCCCCAATGGGCAAGAAGCACAGGGAACGGGTTGCTTAAGCTAGTTAAGCAGCCAGTGCGTAGTTGTAGTCGGCACTTGATAGTTTACCGCTTCTTTAACGTGGACACGGAGACCACGGCACGCAGTTCTGAGCTTCCTCATCCCCGTCGAAACCAGGTCACCCCCAGAGAACGTATCGTGCAGAGACAAGATGATGCTTATTTTAATGTACTCACTTGGCAGGACATACTCAACCGACGCGATAGCATTTTCGAAACTCGGCGAAACAATGAGGGAATTGGAATGGTTGCCCTGCATGAGCGAGGTGCCAACGCAGGAGGATCCAAAGGCCAGATAAGGAAAGCAGGCTTGTGGTTCGCGTGTGTTGTGCGTCTTCCACGCTGCTGAGGAGAACGCAAGCAGTGTCTCACTCCTGTTCCAGACGTGGAACACTGCAATGTGACATTGTGTTAACCTGAATCCTGCGTGAAAAATGTTGTTTTGTGTCACTTCATGATTTTGTGTGAATTCTGTTTTTGGCTTGTGCGAGAAGGTTCACTCACTTGGTTACGAACGGACGCATTTTTTTGATGCGCTTGA
>JBGPAN010000625.1:0-2791 GCA_041480785.1 Bacteroidota bacterium
ACATCTCCTAGAATAATGCGATGAGTTGGGACATGGAATTTTAATATAGCCGTGAAACGCCTGAAAAGCAACGATTTTTTTATTGACTTTGCAGCCACATTGGGTTATCTTTTTATTCGCTTCTCAGATTTTTCCACCTCCAGTTTGCATCCGACGTGAGTCCCGATACTCCCCGCTCGATGCCTGAGAGTAACGATTGTCGATATAGCTCGGAGAACGTTTTGTGAGAAACTACTTTTCAAGAATCTTTCTGATTCTTGCGGCCGTTGTGGTGTCGCTGGTCTTCCTGTATCCAACATATCAGGACTATCAATACCGCAAGAAACTTGCCTCCCTCTCAGGCCAGGACAGTGTCACATACCTTGAGCAAAACCAGGACGCCATCCTCAGCGCAAAGCTGAAGCGCCTCAAGCTTGGTCTTGATCTCCAGGGCGGTATGCGTGTCGTGCTGGAAGTCGATGTCATTCAACTGCTCGATGACCTCGCGAAGAATAAAGACGACAACTTCCGCTCGATCGTGAAGGAAATCCGTTCTCAGACGACAACGAATGACGAGTCCGTCATTCCAATGTTTGGCAGGAAATTCGCCGATCGCGGAATCCGGATGAGTCGTTACTATGGGAACATTCGCGACGCCGATAACGCTATTCTGGCTCAACTTGACGGTGAGACTGCCAAGGCTATTGACCGTGCTATCGAAATCGTCCGCAACCGAGTGGACCAATACAGGGTTTCGGAACCGAACATTCAGAAGCAGGGATCTCGGCGCATCATTGTTGAACTCCCGGGCGTCAAGGACGAACGCGAAGTTCAAACCCTTCTTCAAGGAACTGCGAAGCTCGAATTCCGGCTGCTGCGCGATGCAGATGTCACCTATCGGGTGATGAAATCCATCGATGATTTCCTCTCCGGAAAGGTCGAAGGAGACACCACCGCTGGGGCAAAAACAGCGAAGAAGGAAGAAAAACCGAAAGACGCCCTTGAAGAACTGCTGGGCAACAACAAGCCCTCAACAACCGACACATCCAAAGAAGCACAGGTTATCCGGGAGCATCCGTTCTTTGCGTACGTTCTGCGGGATCCCAGAAACCCCTATGAAGGCTATGTTCTCGATAAGAACCGCGACCGCGTGATCCGGCTGCTCGCCCGCGAAGACGTTCAACGCCTGGTGCCCATGGATATACAGTTTCTTTGGGCTGCACGATCAGAACTTATGGGATCCGAAGGCAGTCGGTTCTACCGCCTGTACGTGCTCAAACGCCAGCCCGAACTAACGGGAGGTGTCATCGTGGATGCGCGTGCGAGCGTCAACCCCGAAGACAATCGTCCCGTTGTGAACATGGAAATGAACAGTGAGGGCTCCCGCGACTGGGCCCGCATTACAGGTGCCAACGTCGGCAAGCGAATCGCTATTGTACTGGACAATGCAGTGTTCTCCGCCCCAACGGTGATCAACAAAATCGCGGGCGGCCATTCACAGATCACTGGCTTGGAGGGCCCGGACGAGGCGCGGCTGTTGGAAATCGTCCTCAGGGCAGGTGCGTTGCCGGCACCGGTATCCATTATCGAACAGCGGTCTGTCGGGCCATCGCTGGGTGAGGATTCAGTCCGCTCCGGCTTGAACTCGACGGCGCTTGCATTCATCCTGACCGTGGTCTTCATGCTTTTCTATTACCACAGCGCTGGCGCGATGGCTGACATTGCACTCCTGTTCAATATCCTCTTCCTTATTGGCGTGATGGCGGGATTCTCAGCAACGCTCACGCTCCCGGGCATCGCAGGAATTGTGCTCACCCTGGGCATAGCCGTGGATGCCAACGTCCTGATCAACGAACGCGTACGCGAGGAACTTGCAGGGGGCAAAACGCTTCGCGCGGCCATCGACGCCGGATACTCGAGAGCCTTTACCGCAATCATCGACTCTAACGTCACGACATTTCTGACGGGCGTCGTTCTCTATCAGTTTGGAAGTGGTCCTGTGCAGGGATTTGCACTCACACTCATGATCGGCATTGCGGCCAGCATGTTTAGTGCCATCATCATCACACGCGTAATTTTTAACATCATGATGGACAAGGGGTTGAATCCGAACTTCGGCTAGACTGCCTCGTGTATCTTGACTTCGCGACACAATTAGTTTTTCAGAAGGAGTCTTACACTCAATGCGACTTTTCAAGAAAACGAACATCGACTTCATGGGTGTGCGGGGGAAGATGTACACTATGTCTTCCGCAATCATTTTCATTGGCCTGATCTCACTCTTCATCAAAGGCATAAACTACGGCATCGATTTCCGAGGAGGCACAGAACTCGTCCTCTCCTTCAACTCGCCGCCTGACTACGGTCAGCTCCGAAGTCTGTTGGGCAAAGCCGGCTTCCCTGAGAGTGAAATCAAATCATTCGGGAACGAGCGCTCCATTCTGATCAGGACAACTCAACAAGGTGAAGGATTCACTGTCGGCAATAAGATCAAAGATGCTCTGCAGACGGGCCTCTCGAACGAATCGTTTCAGGTGCTCCGTGAAGACAAGATCGGTCCAAAAATCGGTAAAGAACTCCGCCGTGATGCCGCCTACGCCGTCATCGCAAGCCTCATTGTGATCCTCGCGTACGTAGCTATCCGATACAAGTTCAGCTACGGCATGGGTGCGGTGCTCGCTTTGTACCATGACGTACTCCTGACCCTTGGAGTTCTGTCACTTCTCGACGGGGTCTTTCCATTTCTCAACCTTGAAATAACGCAGGAGATCATCGCGGCACTCCTGACACTCGTGGGCCTTTCCGTCAACGA
>JBGPAN010000626.1:0-2783 GCA_041480785.1 Bacteroidota bacterium
ACTCAACAATGATGAGTGATTTTTCCATGGTGTACTATTAGTGAATCGTGTCGTCGCTATTCAGCGAAATTCGCCCGTTCATGCCGGTTGGACCGTCACCGTCCAACAACATACCGGCAACAAAGCTCTTCATCTCGGGCACACCCGCGCTGGAGAAACCTGCGCCCATGATGCGCTCAATGATCGTTTCAATGTCAGCGTTGGAGAGCAATCCGAGCTGACGACATTGCAGAAGATATCCGAATCCTTCCGTCGTAATAACCATTTTCTCCGCTTCATGCAGGACGCGATGGGACAAACGGGTATCCCGGTCCTTCGCAACAAGTTCCTGTCCTACGGACATTCGCTCGAAGAGCCATGAAAATGCCGTCGAGATCTCGCTCTGCGTATATCCGTTTTCCGTCAGCAGAGAGACGTCGACATCATTCAGCTGCTTGTTCGATTTCAGCTCGCTTACCAGAAAGAGGATAATCTCAACAATCCGTTCCTGCATTTCATTCTCACTTCTTTGATCTCGTGAGACGGGAAAGATGGAAGTCTTCCCGTCGTGTCATCCTTGCCTTCTGCCTGGGGCTCGCATCGAAGTATCCCCTCAGGTGCAGCGTCCCATGAATCAAGAGCCGCCGCGTCTCTTCGGCGAAGGATACGCGATAATCCCGTGCCTGACTCTTCGCCCGGTCAAGATTAACATAGATTTCGGCCTGCGCACCCGGTTCATGCTCTTCCCCGAGCGGAAACGATATGACATCGGTGACATAGTCGTGGCCGAGGAACCGGCGGTTGATCGCACGGATCGTGCGACTTCCCACGAAGACGACCGACAGCCGAAATGATCTCGCAGATTCATCCTTAAGAACGCTTCGAATGGCCCGGAAAGTTTCCCGCTTCGGAAAATGAAGAGATGGGTGATTGTTCGTTGTGAAAATCATCCAACCTTGTTCTGCTGTTTCCGTTTCGACTTCTCCTGGCTTTTCAGGCCGCCCTTCGTTTCCGAGCCTGGGGATACGGCTTGAGGAAGGATGTTCTCGGTCAACGACAATGCGATGCCGGAGAGCATAACCTCCGGTCCCAGTGCCGTGAAATCTCCCGAGAGGATCTGGCGGTCCACGTTTGCATAGAGCGAGCACCCTCCTTCCCGCTCCACCGTGAGCCCAGACAGCTTCCCCTCAACTTCCGCAACAAAGGTAATCTCTCCCAGCAGCTTGCTGACGACGTAGCCTGTACAGAAATGAAGCTGGAGATGAGCCGTCGGCGTGTAGACAGAGATGAGGTTTCCTTTGCGCTGACCGATGTGGATGTTAGGATAGATTTCGAGAGCCAGCTTTCGATTCAGGCTCTTGTTTTCAAGTTCATACCGGTAGTTGCTGCCACGGTGCTTGGCCGGAACACCAAGGATCTGTCCAATCTTCTTGATGTCCGTATCCTTAAACTCTAGTTCTTTCAATGGTCGTCCTGGCATATCCATCAAAGAAGTAAAAGCCCCGATGAGTCTTCCGTCGCCGAAAGACATGGGGCTTTGGCGTGAATAGAATGACCTCGTGTCTTCAACTCAGCTTGTGCTCAATGACCTTGGAAAACCATCGCTCTGCCAACACACGCTCACACACCGAGAACACCGCTTGCCCGATGTTCGACCTGAATATAAGTAAGGCACGAGCGATTGTCAAGTTAGATGCTGATGACTGTATTCTCCGCCGCAGCTTCGCACTCGAATTTGTAGCCCCGCGTCCTGACCTCCTTCTTGCACTTCCGAAGGATATCATCCACTTTCTCATCGCTGTGCGATGGGTCGTGATGAAAGAGATACAACTGTTTCACTTCACCTTCCGCAGCAACGCGAAGTGCAAAGAGATAGTGCGAATGTCCCCAGCCCACCCGATCGATGTACTCTTCGGGAGTGTAGGTTGCATCATGGATCAAAACATCAGCTCCCTTGCAAAAATCAAACATCCGCTGATTCGGATCACCCGCAATAGCTTCATATTTCTGCTTCACAAACGTTTCGAAGTTGGAAAGATAGGCCGCGACTTCGCGGTCGTACGGCTCGTTATCGCTCATGTAGACAAGCACCTTCTTCTTATACTCCAGACGGAAGGCGACCGTGAATCCCGGATGGTTCAGATATAGGGTCTTCAGGGTGCAACCGTACAGTTTCATTTCGCCTTCTTCGCGAATCGGGAGGAAGTTGATCTTTGCTTTCAGCTCGTGGAGCTGGACCGGAAAGTAGATCCTGTTCATCTGCTCCGCAATGATCTCGGTCAGCGATTTCTCTGGCCGGTCCGTCCCGATGATCGTAAGCTCGTTACCCGAAATAAACGCAGGCTTGAAGAAGGGAAAACCCTGGATGTGATCCCAGTGCGGGTGCGTGATCAGGAGGTGGGCCTTGACCGACTCCCCTTTGTTGATCAGATCGTCCCCGAAATTCCGGATACCCGTGCCAGCGTCAATAATCACAAGTTCGTCGTCGTCGAGCCGAACCTCGACACAGGGAGTGTTTCCTCCATAGCGAACAGTGTGCTTTCCCGGTGAGGGAATTGAGCCGCGAACACCCCAAAACTTGAGCTTCATAGCGTCACCATGAGAATCTATTCACGATATGTCTTGACATATTCCACGTAGTTTCGTGCTGACTGGGCTATCTGCTGCCGCTCTACCGGCGTCAGCATTCTCTTCACCCGGGCCGGAACTCCGGCCACGAGTGTACCTTCGGGAACTTCGAAATCTTCAGGGACCTGTGCACCAGCCGCCACGAGATAATAGGAACCGATGGTAGCATTGTCAAG
>JBGPAN010000627.1:0-2783 GCA_041480785.1 Bacteroidota bacterium
GGACCTTTTGATTTCGGATAGGGCTCGCCAGTGATCGGTGCTTCATCGACGGAAGATGCTCCCTGTGATACTCGTCCGTCAAAGGGGATCCGCTCGCCTGGGCGGACGAGGACCGTCTCTCCGACAGCGATTTGTTCGAGCGTCATAGTCAATTCCGAACCGTTCCGGAGAACCGCCGCTGTCGATGGGGACAGTTTCATGAGTGACCTGATTGCTTGCCGCGTTCCTTCGATGCTCATTGACTCGAGCAGGAGGGAGACTGAGAAAAGGAGCATGACGGCCGCGCCTTCGGCATATTGTCCAAGGGTGATTGCACCAATCGCGGCGATAGTCATGAGAGCGTTCATTTCCAAGGAAAGCGCTCGGATCGCTTTGTACGCCTTTGCAGCGATGTGCCATCCTGCTGTCATCATCGACGCGACAAAGAGGAGACGAGAAAACAATGAGGGCAGGGGAAGAACTGGTCCGATGAGTGCGCCTAAGAAGAACGCCGACGCCAATCCTGTCCACAGAAGAAGCCGTCGATACGTCTTGTTGCCGACCGCTGATGCTCTCGCATCGTTCATACCGGGGAGACCAATGTCCTTGAGGTGCTTTCTGATCGTTTCTTCACTACAGCTGTGTCGGACTCTGAGCTTGTGGGAGATGATGTTGAATTCAAGCTCATGGATGCCGGGTTCACTCCGAAGCCGCTTTCGGATGAGCTGCTCCTCCGTGGCGCAGCAGAGGTCGTGGATCAGAAATGTAGTTTCCTGGACTGGCGCATTCATGAGTGTTTCAGCGACAAGCGTCACTCCGCTATATGATGCAATGCGACTTGTATAAGGTCTTCGATGTGCTCATCGTCAAGAGAATAGAACACCATCTTCCCCTCTTTACGCTGCTTGACGAGTCGGAGTGTTTTGAGCAGCCGCAACTGGTGCGATACAGCTGACTCTGTAACGCCAAGGACCGCCGCGATGTCCAGGACGCACAGCTCCTGTTTGCTCAGGGCAAGAACGATTTTCAATCGTGTCTGGTCGCTGAGGACGTTGAATGTCTCAGCAAGGCTGACAACGGTTTCCTGGTCCGCCACAGTCTTTCTGGCAGCCCGGATAGCTTGTTGGTGGTCATGGTGTGGCATATCGACTCCTGAACGATTGAGCAGGTGTTCAATCGTTAAGGTAACGACAACAGTACAACTTGTCAAGTGCGGAAACCGTAACCAAATGGACTTTGATCCCATCAGGAAGACACATTCCCTTGTTCCGGTCGGAAAAATGGTTTGTTTCTGCCAGAATGGCGAGCCCTTTCTTCTCTACCCATCAATGGTCTTCTTTGCATCTGTCATTTTTCGTGAAGCAAGAACCGACGGATTTATATATATTTAATCAACTCTCAACTCAATGTGATCTCATCATCTTGCGAACCCCAAGCGGAATCTTCGTGACCCTCACAATACAGGAGACCCAATTATGCGTTTGAGAATGATCTCAGGATTCGTCATCGTTGTTCTGCTTACGTCTGCCGTTCTCTGCCAGGAGAATCCGCTCTGGTTGCGGTATCCTGCGATCTCACCCGACGGGCAGACGATCCTGTTTGAGTATAAAGGAGACATCTATTCTGTCCCCTCATCCGGAGGCACGGCGACGCCTCTTACAATCACCGAGTCGTATGAGTTCGCTCCGGTCTGGAGCCACGATGGCAAGAGCATCGCATTTGCGTCGGATCGGTGCGGAAACTTCGACGTCTTTGTAATGCCCGCGACAGGCGGAGAAGCAAAGCGACTTACGTTTCATTCCGCTGCCGAGATCCCGAGTAGCTTCACCGCCGACGACAATGCCGTGCTTTTCTCCGCTCAGCGCCAGGCACTAGCCACCAACGTGCAATTCCCTGTTGCACTGATGACGCAGCTTTACAGCGTGCCTCTCTCCGGAGGCCGAGTGTCTCAGGTACTCCCCATCCCTGCGCTTGATGCAACACTCAGTTCTACCGGCGACAAGTTGATCTATCACGATGCCAAAGGGTACGAAAGCAACTGGCGCAAGCATCATACCTCTTCGGTGACTCGGGATATTTGGGTTTACGATTTCAAAACAAATACCTATAAGCAGCTGACACAATTCAATGGAGAAGATCGCAATCCGGTGTTCGACTCTGACAACGACGGGTTCCTCTATCTGAGCGAACAAAGCGGCTCATTCAATGTCTACAAGAGCTCTCTCTCAAATCCTGCCAGTACCGTCCCGATCACACGATTCACAAAGAATCCGATCCGATTTCTCACTCGCTCGAAGAACAATGTCCTTTGCTTCTGTTATGACGGGGAAGTGTACACGATGTTGCCGGGCGGCGAACCACGGAAGGTCTCCGTCCGTATCGCGACCGACGGGCGCGCGACGCTTGACAGAATCGTTCCGGTGAACGATGGATTTACGGAGATGAGGCTTTCTCCAAACGGGAAGGAATTCGCGTATATCTTTCGCGGCGAGATATTCGTCACGAGCATGGAGGGTGGTATTACGAAACGGATCACGAATACTCCGTGGCAGGAACGAAGCGTAAGCTTCAGCCCGGACGGTCGTTCCCTTGTGTACGCCGCAGAAAAAGACAACAACTGGAATGTCAACACTGTCACAATCTCTCGCAAAGAGGAACCTTACTTTTACGCTTCGACAGTTCTGAAAGAGACTCCTGTTGTTGCCACCGACGCAGAAGAATACCAACCCATGTTCTCGCCCGACGGAAAAGAAGTCGCGTACCTGGAGAACCGAGTTACTCTCAAAGTGATTAACCTTGCTACA
>JBGPAN010000628.1:0-2777 GCA_041480785.1 Bacteroidota bacterium
CCTGATAATCAACATAATAGGAAGTCTCTTCCAATCCGATAATCCCATTTTCCGGAAGGGTGAAATGCGCATTCCATATTGGATCTGTTGTTTTCAATCTTTTCTCTTTGCCGTCGACCAGGACTACCGATCGATCGTGATTACCTGGAACCATAACCGAAGGAGTAACTCGATAGATGAATCCTGCCGCATCGAATAGTTCACCCCACAAATCATCGGTCGGATAAGCCGCCAGATCACCGGCGGTGAGCCAGAAGCAAGCATCTGGTGCAAGCTTGTAGGCTTCCCTGAAGACGCGTGAGACATGCTCCTTTATATCATTTTGCGGATCCCCGAAATAGACAAACTTGAAAGGCGCATCGTCTTTGCCCGCAGTCTTGAATTGATTCCATTCACTCCATACAGAATCATGGCCAACCCGATATACATACGTTGTGCCTGGCTTAAGACCATCGAGCACTGCAGAGTGGTGGTAAACGAACCGATGATCGTCGATCCCAAACGTTTCCGTTTTGGCGTTAACCTTCGTAACCGACTTTTTGAAATCCGTCCATTGTGTTGACATGGCATATTGCACTTCGGAGGCTTTGAACTCTTGGTTCGTACGCCATGTGACTGCCATGCTATTTTCCGGACTTGCAGTCAGGTTCAGAATGATTCTTTGGGGATCATCCTTGAGTGAATGAGTCTGCGCATATACTGCGTGGAGAACCAAAACATGAACGATGACAACAAACAAGGCGGATCTCTTTTTCATGATCACCCTTTGAGATTTTATGTGTTTACTCATTGATAATGGATGGTGCGGTCATCGGTGATCGCAGCAATCCCCCGGGGCAAAGGCTGCATTCAAACGCCATGACTGTCCAAGTATTTGACTGGACAATATCGCTGTCAATCGAATTGCGGACAGCAACATGCAGTGCCGAACGATCGTTCTATTCCTTTTGTGAATCCGGGCCTACATCTTTTCTTTCTAATGGGCGAGAGTGCGCAGTTTGATTCGGTAATTGCCAGATCCCGCCGACCTTCACCAACTGTGGATCTGTCACCCTCACTCCATCGATAGAAGAGCGCGCAGCAACAGCGATGCCGGTTGGCCACACGATGTTGTTCTCCCAAGTGGAGTTCACCGGTTGGGCAAATATCTTAATGAGTGTATCTTTTCCACCCACAATGATGTTGTTTGCAATGCGCAATCCCATCGGTGGAAGCCGCCACCAGTTTCCTTGAAATCCTTCCCCGTCGTACCCGATTTCCAAGTTGCTCGCGTTGTTTACCAGCGTGTTAGAGGAAATCGCCGCATCGTGAATGCGGAAATGCTTCGTCAAAGGCTGTCCGTCGCCATGTTCCGCGTCACCGTTGGCGATCGCAAAGGTCGCATCCCACCCTTTGCCGGTCAATCCTTCAAAATAATTGTTCACAATGCGCATACCGGTGCCACAAAATCGCACCCCGCCGGTTCCGAGTGTCCATGTCTTCCCAGTGCTATCGAAAAAGGTACCGATTCTGCCGTTACCTAAAATGAAATTGCCCTCGATCGTATTGCGATTGCCATGACGGAGCGAGAGCGAGCCGAGGCACTCGCGAAATGTGTTGTGTCGAATAGTGACATCGCTCGACTTAATAGAAACATATTCGGGGTCGCCGTCGCAGCGATCAAAAAGATTCTCTTCAAAGACGGTGAAGCCGCTTGAAAGAGAATATTCCGCTGACCCAGCACGAATGGCCTCGAGCACGTTTTCAACACGCGGGCCTATATCGGCGAAGAGATTGTGATCAATGCGGTCATACTGTGACACCTGGGGCTGGAAACGCTTCGTTCCTTCGATTGTAATGAAATTGCCAAGTTGGGATTTCTTCTCAAAGAGATTATGATCGATCCGGTTATTGTGACTGAGACGAACCGAATCTCCCTTTATTCCATCGATGAGTATCCAGGAGCCGCGTTTCGTTTCTCTTAAGCGGAACGTATTTCGGGTAATCTGGATATGATTGCAGGCGCGAAGCTCAACCGCAGGACCGTTTGTGCTTTCAAAATTCATTCCTTCGATAACGATGTATTCGGCGGCTGTGAGAACGAAATGGGAGTTGCCGACGAACTTCGCTTTTCCCTGGTGTTTCGCGACAATGCTGAGCGGTTTGTCTTTCACTGCCCGGCAAGTGATGTTCACGGCAGCGCCAAGATCGTACTCTCCATCAGAAAGGATGATACGCATTCCCGGCTCAGCTTTGTTCAGAGCATTCAGGAGCTCTTTCGCGGTTCCCACTTCCACAATTGTCTGTGCAAAAACAGAACCCATCGAAAGCAAGAAAAGGAACGGGATGATTTTGTGAAACCAGATGTGTAACACTTTTGTCAATCCTCCCAGATAGTGAATGTTACAAGTGAACATGGAGAGACAACAAAGGGCTGACCAAAAAAGGTCAGCCCTTTGTTTACGTCGTTGCTATTTCATCAGAATGATCTTCTTTGTTTCTGTGAAGGAGCCTGACTGCATTCTGCAAAGGTAGATACCGCTGACAAAGCCGGCGGCATTCCAAGTTGCAGGATATGTTCCAGCTTGCTTGACTTCATTCACCAGTGTTGCTGCTTCCTGGCCCAGAACATCAAAAATCTTTACCGAAACAAACCCTTCCTTAGCGATCTGATAGGTGAACGTTGTGCTCGGGTTGAAAGGATTAGGATAGTTCTGGCTCAAAGAGAATGTCAGTGGAACTGCATTCTTGGAGTCTTCCTCGACCGCGGTGGGGGTTTTTAGGCTTCCTCCTGCAAG
>JBGPAN010000629.1:0-2777 GCA_041480785.1 Bacteroidota bacterium
CATCGCGCAGCCATACGCCGAGGAGTTTCATCCAACGCTCGACCGCTGACCGATCTCCATGGGCAGAGATGCGTTCAATTTCCTGGGCGAGAGGAATTTTCTGCACTCCGAGGAGCAGACGGAGGAAATGGACTGCTTCCTTGCGCTGCTCGACCATATCTACGGAGAGAAGATCAAGCGCCGCGGTGTAGCTTCCATGAGCAAGTCGCGCGATCAATGCCGCTTGACTTATCTCGACTCCACTACGGGACGTCAGTGCTTCCTGCAACTCCTCCTCGCTCAGCGGATCAAACTGAAGGAGTTGACAGCGTGAAATAATGGTTGGAAGCAGCTGCTCTTTCTGTGCCGAGGTCAGAATGAAGATGGAGTCCGACGAAGGTTCTTCAAGGGTCTTCAAAAGGGAATTGCTCGCCTCGGAATTCATCTCTTCGGCATTCGAGATGATGAACACGCGTTTTCCCCCTTCAAACGCCGAAAGGGCTGCCTCGCGCCTGAGATTGCGCACACTGTTGATCTTGATGAAGTTTGCCTTCGGAACTGCAATGCGGTGGTAAGGATTCTCTGCCTTCAACCGCAGTTGTTCTTTGACGGCGTTGAGTTGATCCTCGGACAACGACGCCACAGGGTCATCGCCGGCCTGCTCGTTTTTTCCAATCGGAAGTGCGAACACCAGATCCAGATTGGGATGTTGCAGGAGATCGATCTTTCTGCAACTTGCGCACGTCCCGCACGGATCCAGCTTGCTTTCCAGACAGTTCAGAGCACGGGCAAACTCGATCGCCATCGCATCTTTGCCGACCCCTTCCCCACCCCAGAACAGGTGAGCGTGAGCAATCGTCCCCGACGAAATCACCCGCCGGAGAAGTTCTTTGACGCGACGTTGCCCTATGACCCGATCCCATCCCATTCAGAGAGTCCTAGAAGGCATGACCGATGCCAAAATGAAGGACAAAATTCCCAAGCGTTTCCTTATAGAATTTCTTTTGGGTGATCCAACGGCGCTCAGGAACATCGGAAGGATCGTAAACGCGGAATCCAAAATCGATCCTGACCGGTCCTGCGATCGTTGCATATCTCAGCCCCATTCCCGAAGCCATAGCGAGATCAGCGAAACGCACCTGCTCGACTGTTGGCCAGACATTGCCGATGTCGTAGAAGAACACGAAA
Source organism: Bacteroidota bacterium (assembly GCA_041480785.1). Taxonomy (GTDB): domain Bacteria; phylum Bacteroidota; class Ignavibacteria; order UBA10030; family UBA10030; genus UBA9647. The sequence goes on from JBGPAN010000629.1 coordinate 1,168, forward strand.
GAGAACTTGTTGAACTCAAGAAACCCCAGCCTTCCGGCGTTCTTGAGAAGGTTCCATCGGTCCTCCAGACTGGCCTCAAACACGGTATTGCCCCCTTCTTCGGGGAATCTCGAAGCTGCCAACTCCCGCGCCCTCCATCCTCGTACGCTGCCGCTTCCTCCTCCGAAGAATCTATGGGTGATCGGAACAGGAGCTGGAGAATTCCCATACAGTTTCGAGACACCGCCGTAGAGACGCAACGCCACAATTGCGTCTTGGACGCCCGACCGATCCCAGTACCAATTGCCCCGGCCGGAAAGCTTCACATACTTTGAATAAGGTAGATCGATGCCGAAAAGTCCGCCGAAGATGGATGGAATGATCCCGGCCTCTTCAATGGTAATGGAGTGGAAGAACCCCCCGGAGGGATAAAACGCATCATTGCGTTTGTCCCGCTGCAAAGTAGCAGCGATAATGGAGTTGAACTGCGGCCGCCGATCAATGCTCAACGAATCGAAATAGAGCGCCCCGATTCTGGCATTGATTGGCTCGTAGCCGATGCGCTCCAGACTCCAATCGAGAAAGACAGTCGTGAATCGGGCTGTTTGGGACGTCACACCAAAACGACCCCGGATGATGGGATTGAAGTAATACTTGTTTCGCTTGTCAACGATAAATGAGACGGAAGGCGTGAAGGACGTCTTATTGTTGATGAAGAATGGTTGGTTTATTCGAAACGAAAGCTCCGCATTTCCGATGACGCTGCTGTCTCTCAACCCGGTCCCTTTGAAAACTCTTGAAAACTCCACATCCTGGATCGACTGCAGCTGGACCTGGAATTTCGCTTCGAAGTTTCGGGCTCCGCCCAGAAAGTTACGGTTGTTGTAGCCGAGCCCGAGGAGAACGTTGAATGCGTTATTTTCGTCGTTGACCCCCACTTCAGGCACGATTTCCTGAAACGGGCGCGGCCGTACAGACACCTGCATCGGGATTGCCTGCGTGCTGTCCGATTTCATTCCCACGATCGGATCAATGCGCGACGTTTCGAAGACGCCAAGGCGGTTCAGGTTCCGTTCACTCTCCCTTCGCTTGGCTTCGCTGTAGAAATCCCCCTGTTTGAAATCGAGATGTTGCTGGATGACGTCGCTGTCGACATTCCCGCTCACTGCTGTATCCTGACGTATCGCGATGTCTCCGAACACAAAGCGCTTTCCGCCCGAGACTGCGATGATCAGCTTGAAGTTGTTCGAAGAGGTATACCGGTGTCCGACAACGCTGTCGACATGAACATCAGCGAATCCGTTATTGAAGAAGGCATTGACAATGCGGGCCCGTTCGTTTGCTACACGCTCAACGACGAACGGCTCACCGACCTGAATCAACGGGCGGGATTTGATTTCTTCCACGAGATCCGCGGGAAGATCGTCAAATCCGATGTACTGGATCGTGTCGATGAGCGATCGCGGCCCCTCCCGGATCAGGATCGAAAGCTCGATCGTCTTTCGCTCGCTCTGGATGCTAAGCGAAGTGTCGATGTGCGCCCTGTAGAATCCCTGGTTTTGGTAAAAATCACGTAGGCGGGCATAGTCTTGATCAAACGCGAGAGGGTCGAAGAACTCCGGTTTTTCGCC
>JBGPAN010000630.1:0-2750 GCA_041480785.1 Bacteroidota bacterium
CGACGCCCTGACAATCACGGGCAAGACAATTGAGCAAGCGCTCGCCGATATTCCTGAGGAACCGCGCAGTGATCAGGATGTCATTCACCCGTGGCAAAAACCGCTCTACGCACAGGGTCACCTCGCGATCCTCAAGGGCAATCTCGCGACCGAAGGCGCTGTCGCGAAAATCTCCGGTGTCAAAAATCCGAAGATCACTGGTCCCGCACGGGTCTTCGATTCCGAAGAAGCGTGCCTGCAGGCAATTCTCGCGGGCCACATCAAGGCTGGAGATGTTCTTGTGATTCGATTCGAAGGTCCGAAGGGGGGGCCGGGTATGCGTGAAATGCTTGCCCCGACATCCGCGATCATCGGGGCGGGCCTCGGCGATGCTGTCGGACTCATCACGGATGGCCGGTTCTCGGGAGGCACCTATGGGATGGTTGTCGGCCACGTTGCACCGGAAGCAGCTGTCGGCGGAACGATCGCGCTTGTCAAGGAAGGCGACAGCGTCACCATCGATGCTGAGCAACGGTTGCTGCAGCTCAATATATCCGATCAGGAGCTCGAGCAACGCCGGTCGGTGTGGCGGCCACTTCCACAGCGGCATACGAGAGGAACTCTTGCGAAGTACGCCAGGTCGGTTTCCACCAGCAGTCTTGGCGCCGTGACGGATCTATTCTTGGATCAACAGATATCTCATTGAAAGGGCCTTCCGCAAAACATGCGGATTGGATCGTCCCGCTGTCACCAGAACGGCGGGACGCTTCAATGAGATCGAATGTGAGCAGATTTCATTCCAACAAATAAAGGATCATCTATGTCAACGCAAAAGGCGACGGGAACATCGAAACACGGCAGGTTGATGACGGGGGCGGAGATCTTTGTCCGCAGCCTTGTTGCAGAGGGAGTAGAGGTAGTGTTCGGTTACCCCGGTGGCGCAACGATCGGCATCTACGATGCACTCGTCGATCTCTCGGACATAAAGCATGTGCTTGTTCGGCACGAACAAGGTGCGACGCACGCCGCCGAAGGATACGCGAAAGCTACTGGTAAGCCTGGAGTTGTCCTGGTGACGTCTGGTCCGGGTGCAACAAATACCGTCACCGGCATTGCTGATGCGTTCATGGATTCCATTCCCATCGTCGTGTTCACAGGACAGGTGGCGCTTCCGCTCATCGGGAACGATGCATTTCAGGAAGCGGACATCGTAGGGATTACCCGTCCGATCACGAAGCATAACTACCTTGTGCGGGATGTGAAGGAACTCGCAAGAACCGTCAAGGAAGCGTTCTACATCGCGACAACGGGAAGGCCGGGACCTGTGCTTGTGGATCTGCCGAAGGACGTCATGGCGCAGAAAGCGACATTCCAATATCCGGCATCGGTCGAGGTCCGCAGCTACAAGCCAGTTGTCGATGGCCATCCAAAGCAAATCAAGAAGGCTGCCGAAGTGATCAGTGCCGCGAGGCGGCCGGTGCTCTATGTCGGTGGGGGAGCCATTCAATCGAATGCAACTGCAGAACTCCGCAAACTCGCGGAGACGCTGCAATGTCCTGTCACAACAACGCTCCACGGGCTTGGGGCTTTTCCTGAGAACAGCCCCCTCGCGATGGGGATGCTTGGAATGCATGGCACATGGTACTCGAATGTCGCTGTGCAGTATTGCGATGTCCTGATCGCCGTCGGTGCGCGTTTCGACGACCGCGTCACGGGCAAGGTCGAAACCTTCGCTGCGGAAGCGCAGAAAATCCACATAGACATCGATCCGTCGGCGATCAGTAAGAATGTAAAGGTTGATGTCCCGATCGTCGGAGATGTGAAAAGAGTCTTGAAGCAGCTCAATGAGATGGTGCAACGTCTCGATACAAAAGATTGGCTGGCCACGATTCAGCAATGGAAACACGAGCATCCCCTGCGCTACAGAAGCGGTGATGCAATCCGGGCCCAATATGTGATACAGAAACTCGGCGAGATCACCGGCGGCGATGCCGTCGTTGTCACGGATGTCGGTCAACACCAGATGTGGACAGCTCAGTTCTTCAAGTGGATCCACCCACGATCGCACATCACGTCCGGGGGGTTGGGCACGATGGGCTTTTCGCTGCCAGCGGCGATGGGAGCCAGCTTTGGGCGCAAAGATCTGCCTGTCATCTCGATCAGCGGAGATGGAGGATTTCAGATGAACAGTCAGGAGATGGCAACTGTTGTCGAACATAAGCTCCCGATGAAGATCTTCGTTATCAACAACGGATTCCTTGGGATGGTACGCCAATGGCAGGAATTGTTCTGGCGCCGAAGGTATTCGCACGTCGGACTCTCGAATCCGAATTTCGTCAAGCTCGCTGAAGCGTACGGATGCCCCGCGTATAGAGTCGAGCATTCGTCGGATGTAGAGAGCGTCATTCGGAAAGCGCTCGCTCACAAGGATGGTCCGGTCTTGGTAGAGTTTGTCGTAGAACAAGAGGACAATGTCTATCCAATGATTCCTTCAGGTCAGACGGTCAATGAAATTCTCGATTTTCCCGATCCTGTTGTGAAGCCATCGGGCGGCGTGCTGGAAGAGTCACTCATGACAGTTATCAAAGGATAGCTCACTCATTCAACCAGAGGGCAGGACAATGTCACATACACAACATCCTCCAAAGAGTGGTGCAGAGCCGAAAGGCGGCGAACACTTCAAGCGACATACGATTTCCATCCTCGTGGAGAACAAGTTCGGTGCATTTAACCGTATCGCAGGGATGTTCGCTGCGAAGGGATACAATATC
>JBGPAN010000631.1:0-2742 GCA_041480785.1 Bacteroidota bacterium
CGCGCAATTTCGCAATCTTCCCGGTGTCGATGAACTGTACGTGTTCGATCTCACCGACGACGGCGCGAAGCTGGTGTGTGAACTGGCTCTTTCCCATTCCTTTCTGTTTCTTGAAGTCGAAGCCGACAAGTTGGCGAACGTGCAATCCAGAATCAAAGCACTGGCGCAAGCCATTTTTTGTTCACGCATGCAAGACCGGAATGAACTCGTTGCCGTCATCAGCGGCGACAACTTTCAATCCATCGATCGCATGGTCAACAACCAGATTCGACCAATCGATGGTGTTCTCCGTGTGAAGCAAGACCGCGTCATCAATCTGAAACAAATCTGAGACTCGATCATGGCAGAACAACTCACAGATGAATTCAAGCCTTTCAACGTTGACCTGTGGAAATACGACGGTCACGCCGGTGCTCTCATTCCTCTCCTGCAATCAGCACAGAACACCTATGGCTATGTTTCGGAGAAGGCCATCGATCACATCAGCCACGTGACTGGCATTCCCGCTGCAGAGATTTACGGCGTCGTCACATTTTACGCGCAGTTCCGCACCAAACCGCTTGGAAGAAACATCATCAAAATCTGCAACGGCACAGCCTGCCACGTGAACGGAGCAAGAGGTGTGTATGATATCGTTCAGGATGAATTACAGATCACGTACGAGGAAACCACGGATGATGGTAACTTCAGCTTGCTCTCGGTTGCCTGTCTTGGATGCTGTTCGCTCGCTCCAGTTATGACCATCAACGGTGAAACGCATGGTCGATTGGAATCGAACAAAGTCCGGAAGGTCGTTCGAGAAGAGAAACGCCGTGCCGGCGCTGTCTCAAAAGCAACCGAAGAATGAGGCCTTGATGAAAACGGTATCAATAGGATTAGGAACGTGCGGCATCTCTGCAGGCGGAGAAAAGGTCTACAGAGCATTTCAGGACGAGCTCAAAGAACGACCCGATGCATTCCGCCTCAAGGAAACCGGCTGCATCGGGATGTGTTATCGTGAAGTTCTCGTCGAGATCTCCAACGGTAATGGCACTCCCCATCTCTATGGCGACGTCACGCCAGACCGTGTTGGCAAGATTGTCGAACAGGACGTCATGAACAACGAGCCAATCAACGAATGGCTAGTTTCTGGCGAGGGTAAGGAGCTCGGTTTTTTTGAGAATCAAGTTCGCATTGTGTTGCGAAATTGTGGCAAAATCGACCCGGGTTCCATTGAAGAATATATCGAACAGAACGGATACCTGGCTCTGAAAAATGTCCTTGCGGAGATGACCCCGGACCTTGTCGTGAACGAGATTATCACTTCCGGTTTGCGGGGCCGGGGAGGAGCGGGATTCCCAACGGGCACAAATTGGAAACTGACAAGGGCCGCAGCCGGTACAAAGAAATACATCATCTGTAACGCGGACGAAGGGGACCCCGGAGCTTTCATGGACAGGTCCGTCCTTGAAAGCGACCCGCATGCTGTCCTCGAGGGGATGATCATTGCCGGCTACGCGATTGGCGCTGATCAAGGCTACATCTACTGCCGTGCTGAGTATCCGAAAGCCGTTACCCGTTTGCGGCAGGCAATTGGCCAAGCCCGAAAGAAAGGGTTCCTTGGACAGAACATCCTTGGCTCGGGATTCAATTTTGACCTCACCGTGAAGGAAGGCGCCGGAGCATTTGTTTGCGGCGAGGAGACTGCTCTCATGGCTTCCATCGAGGGGCGACGCGGCATGCCGCGGATCCGCCCTCCCTTCCCTGCCAATTCCGGACTGTGGGGCAAACCGACGAACATTAACAACGTCGAGACCTTCGCAAACGTCCCATGGATCATCAACCATGGCGGTGCTGCGTTTGCGGCGTACGGAACGGCAGACAGTAAAGGGACCAAAGTATTCGCGATGGCCGGCAAGGTCAAGCGCACGGGGCTTGTCGAAGTTCCGATGGGCATCTCCATCAAATCGCTCATCTTCGACGTCTGCGGTGGGATTGTCAACGACAAAGAATTCAAAGCAGTTCAGATGGGCGGCCCATCCGGTGGATGCATACCCGCGACGATGAGCGATACAGTGATCGACTACCAGCAGATCCCGAAGACAGGCGCCATTATGGGATCCGGCGGTTTGATCGCGATGGATGAGACCACGTGCATGGTCGACGTCGCGAAGTACTTCCTGACTTTCACGCAAGCGGAGTCGTGCGGGAAGTGCACGTTTTGCCGCATCGGCACGAAGCGGATGCTCGAAATCCTCGAGCGCATCACGACGGGCGAAGGAACAATGGCGGATCTCGAGAACCTGACAGAACTCAGCGAGCAGATCAAAGCGGCATCGCTGTGCGGACTCGGTAACAGTGCTCCGAATCCCGTGGTGACAACGCTCAGGTACTTCCGCGATGAGTACGTGACACACATCGAAGAAAAGAAATGTCCCGCTCATGTCTGCGAAGCACTTTTGACATTCACGATCAATGACAAGTGTCCCGGGTGCATGGTCTGCGCCCGCGCCTGCCCGACAGTTGCTATCACCGGCAAGAAACGCGAAATCCACGTCATTGATCAGGACAAGTGCACGAAATGCGGCAAGTGTTTCACGGTATGTCGGTTTGATGCCGTAACAAAAGATTGAGGAACGCAATGGTCACCCTGACGATCAACGGGCAACAGGTCACCGCATCACCCGACAAAACCATTCTTCAGGTCTGCAAGGACCTGAAGATCGACACCATCCCAACGCTCTGTTACGACGAGAAGCTCCA
>JBGPAN010000632.1:0-2729 GCA_041480785.1 Bacteroidota bacterium
CAAGTTCAAATCGATTACAAGGAAAAATCTGTCTAACGAATGTATGTCAAAGAACTTACAGATCTACACGACGTCCTTAATTGGACAGTAGTGATTATGAATTGTCAAAGCAACTTCGTAAAGCTCTTCAGAGTTTAGTCCATTGGCAATGGTGAATCGGATAAGGCCCAAACAGCTCGATCTCAAGTTTCCCAGGAAAGCATCAAAGAAATCCGAAAAGTGTCCCGCTCAAAAAGCGGGACACTTTTTTTTGATCAGAGGCATAGACCGATGATTTTGGCGGACATTGAGAGGTTTTTCGAACAATGGGCTCCACGATGGACGGCCTGGGAGCGCGACAACGTCGGGATCCAGATCGGCCGTCGATCAAGAAAGGTTTCGAACCTCCTCATTGCTCTCGATGTAACTCCCGAAATCGTTGATGAAGCCGTAGCACGCAAGGTCGACCTGATTGTGACGCATCATCCCTTGTTGTTTCGCCCTCTTTCGTCCATCTCCGATTCGGATCCCGTAGGATCGTTGGCTTTGTCGCTTGCTGAGAAAAAGATAGCGCTTTTCTCAGCGCATACGAATCTTGACTCTGCAGCAGGAGGCGTCAGCTTCACGCTTGCGCATGCTCTTGGAATAGCCAAGCCTGCATTTCTTGTGCCGCTCAAAAACACACTGGTGAAAATTGCGGTCTTTGTTTCAGAGGAGCACGCGGATACCGTGGCGGCAGCAATGGCGGAGTGCGGCGCCGGCGTCATTGGAGAGTATCAATCGTGTTCGTTCCGGATGAGCGGTAAGGGAACATTTCGGGGATCCGAGCACTCAACACCGACGATTGGGAAACCGCGTCGACTCGAAGAAGTGGCTGAGGTCCGGCTCGAGATGCTCGTGCCTCGTTCCAGAGTCACGAGCGTCGTTGCGGCGATGAAATCCGTTCATCCGTACGAAGAAGTCGCTTACGATCTCTACACGCTTGAGAATGGAAATCCCAATGTCGGCATGGGGATCATCGGAGATCTTTTGAAACCAATGACCCTCCGGGCGTTTCTTGCACGGGTGAAAAGAACGTTACACGCCGGTTCACTACGGTTCTCAGGCTCATTGAGTCAATCAGTAAAGCGTGTCGCGGTTTGCGGTGGCAGCGGTTCTGAGTTACTCGACGATGCTATTCGTGCCAAAGCGGATGCTTTTGTCACCGCTGATGTTCGCTATCATGGATTCCAGGCAGCGAACGGGCGGATAGCTCTGGTCGATGCGGGTCACTATGAGACCGAACACATCGTGTTGAATTCCATCGCAGATCGTTTGCGGTCCTGGGCGAAAACCAGGGCCGAGAAGCTTGTTGTGACCATATCGAAGCAATCAACGAATCCAATTCATTCTTTCTAGAAGCAAAAGGAGTATCATTTGGAAAACCGATTACGCTTGTTGTATGCTCTTCAACGAGTTGACTCGAATCTTGATGAGCTCCACGAACTGAAAGGAGATCTCCCCCACCTCGTGGAGGTTCTGGAGAAGAAACTTCAGGAGAAAGATACACTGCGGAAATCGCTGGAAGCGACAGTGAAGCACTCCCATGTCCGCCGGGATGAAATCGACCTGGAGATCGTCTCCACGAAAGAGAAGATCGAGAAGTACAAGGAGCAGCAGTTCCAGATTAAGACAAACAAGCAATACGACGCGCTGACACGTGAGATCGACTTATCACAGGAGCGCGTCAAGACTCTCGAAAAGGAGATGGAAATAATCGAGGGGAAATCTGCAAATGCCAAGACGGACCTTGAAACTCTCACACCGGAACTTCAAGATCTGCGAAAAGAGTTGAAAGAGCGTCAGGCAGAACTTGATCATGTGAACAAAGAGCATGAAGATGAAGAACTCAAGCTGAAGCATGAGCGCGAAAAGCTCATCGTGCGTATCGACAAGAGCGATGTCAAGTCCTATGAGAGGATACGGAAGGCGCTCGGTGGGAAGGCTGTCGTGGCAGTGCGCAGAAACGCTTGCGGGGGATGTTTCAAACGCGTACCCCCTCAGGTCTCAGTCGAGCTTCGAAAGAACTCCCGTCTGATGACGTGCGAAAACTGCGGGAGGCTCCTCGTCTCTGACGACATCGTGGAAAGCTACACGGACTCTCGATGACGATCGTGGCGTATACCGATGGTGCTGCCCGCGGCAATCCGGGAGAGAGCGGGATCGGCGTCATTTTCAAAGACGAGAAGGGCACAACCCTCTCGAAGATATGCGGATACATCGGAGAAGCTACAAACAACGTTGCGGAGTATCAGGCTCTGATTACATGCCTCAGGAATGCCCCGAAAACGAAGTGTTCCAAGCTCGTCGTTCATTCTGACAGCGAATTGATGGTTCGTCAGCTTCTGGGCGAGTACAAGGTGAAGGACGCCAACCTGAAGCTCATGTTTCAGAAAGTGCAACGACTCCTCGCCAAAGCGCCGTTCGAGTTCGAGATCAAGCACGTGGGCCGAGAGTTGAACAAAGAAGCAGACCAGCTTGCGAACCTAGGCATCGATTCGCGCAAGCCAATTCGGAAGTGAGGAACCCTCAAGAGAAAGTTTCAAACTGAGCAGGTGTGGCCGGCCAGGCAGTCGCCCTATCTGATTCGTTCAGATGGGGAGGAAAGTCCGAACACCACAGGGCAAGGCGCCTCAGGTCAACTGAGGGTCCTGCAGGCAAAATCCTGCAGGAACGGACAGTGTCACAGAGAACAGACATCTTTCACCGTC
>JBGPAN010000633.1:0-2718 GCA_041480785.1 Bacteroidota bacterium
CGGCCTGCTGCATGACATCGGCATCAGAGTAGGCACACACGTACGCGTCGACCTTCGGAAGATCCATGACGACGTATGGGTTGCCGAATGAAATCAGAATGACCGGCTTACCGAGAGTGAACGCACGCGTCAGGAACTCCTTCTGTTTGCGTGACATGAATCCTGTCATTTCACCCGAGCGCGTAAAAAGGTTCAACTGGCAGATGATCAAGTCGGCCCCTTCTACCGTCTCGAAGGCCGATTCATATTCGGAATCGTTGCTTCGCGGATCAACCCTGGCAAAGTCGATGTTCTGGCGACGGTCACGGAGCATCGAATGGAAGGACCGCCCGTTCTTTGGGTCTTCCGTGTCCGCTATTTCGAGGTCCACGATCTTCTTTGTGTCCAGAGGCGAGAGCGGAAGAATCTCGTTCTTGTTCCCAAGGACTGTCACAGCTCTCCGGGCTATCTCCATCGCGAGCATTTCGTGATCACGCGTGGCAACGACGCTGGAGATCCTCCCCACGTTCACCATCCGATCACGATCGAGCCCTGCCCCCTCCTTTGTCTTCAGGACTCTGCGAACGGAGGCATCGATGCGTTGTTCGGAGATTTCCCCGCGTTTCACCGCTGCGATGATTGCATCGATCGCAAGATCGATGTCTGCGGGCGCCAGAACGATGTCTGTTCCGGCCTTGATCGCGAGAACCGAAGCTTCCCCCGGACCATATTTCGAAGCCACACCTCGCATACGCATCGCATCGGTGACGACAAGCCCGTCAAAACCAAACTCTTTGCGCAGCAGGTCTGTCGTGATTCTTGGAGAGACAGTGGCGGGAATTCCTTTGCCGGTGTCGTAGGCTGGCAACGAGATATGCCCCACCATCACCGATTTTGCACCAGCTTTGATCGCAGCCCGGAAGGGGGGGAATTCTATTGATTCGAAATGATGCTTGTCATAGTTGAGCGTCACTAGCCCCAGGTGCGTATCGACATCCGTGTCCCCATGCCCGGGGAAATGCTTGACAGTGGCGACCATACCAGCGTCCTGCGTGCCGCGAACGTATGCAGTCCCCATTTCTGTCACGAGCTTGACATCGTCGCCGAACGATCGGGTGTTGATAACAGGGTTTCTAGGATTGTTATTGACATCAATGGTAGGGGCATAGTTCTGATGGACACCCAGCGCCCTCCCTTCCACCGCCGTAACTCGCCCCACTTCGTATGCGTACCCAGGATTTCTTGTCGCACCGATCGCCATCGCGCGGGGAAACATCGTTGCTCGACGAACACGCATTGCTGCTCCATACTCGAAGTCCCCGGCGATTAGGAGCGGGACGTCAGCAGCCTTCTGAAGCTTGTTCACCATAAGGGCATACTCGTAGACATCGCCGATGGAGAGAACCAAGCCACCGACCTTGCGTTTGGTTACGTAGTTTTCGAGTTCGCGCCATGGGTCTGAGTCCTGTGCGTAGTACGTTCCCAACGTCGACGGGAAAACGAGTTGAGCGACCTTTTCTTCAAGCGAGAGCCTCTTCAGGGTCGATTCCACCCAATCAGATGGCACTGCATTGGCGTTGGTGACAAACTTCGTTGACACTTCCTGGGCAAAGGAGGAAGAGCAGAACATGAATCCGAGGAAGAGCACACCTGCCCCCTTGCGGAGGCAAGCGGCCCAAAGATTGCGTGTGTGCAGGAAATGGAGAACCATGGGCTTGTCGTTGTTGTAAGAGTGGCTAAAAACTGGACAGAAAAATTACGAAGCAATGTCTAGAGAATCAATCGGAATCATTCCTGAGTTTTCACAACTTTCTTGGCAAAGAGCGGATCGATCTTGACGAATGCTGCAACCAGAAACCCGGGAATCGTCGCGAGGATGACCCAGAGGAAGAAGTTCTTGTATCCAACCAATTCCTGAAGATCTCCGCTGAACATGCCTGGCAACATCATTCCCAGAGCCATGAAGCCCGTGCAAATTGCGTAGTGAGCGGTTTTGTGTTCTCCTTCAGAAACAGAAATCATGTACAACATGTAGGCCGTGAAACCGAATCCATAGCCAAATTGCTCAAGACCGACCGCAGCGTTGATCAGCAAGAGACTCTCGGGTTGTACCTGCGACAGAAACACGAACATTGCGTCAGGGAGATGAATCGAAAACACCATGATCCAGAGCCAATACTTAAGACCTTTCCTGGATACGATGTATCCTCCAAGTAATCCTCCAAGTAATAGAGCGATGACACCGACCGTTCCGTAGACAATTCCCACCTCGCTCGTTGTCAGACCCAAGCCTCCTTTGCCACGTGGATCGAGCAGGAAGGGTGATACCATCTTGACCAATTGGGCCTCTGCAAAGCGATAGAAAAGGAGAAACGCCAGCGTGGCAATGATCCCCTTCTTGTTGAAGAAGAGAGCGAATGTGTGAACGAATTCCTTCCAGACGCTCTGAGATGCATCTGCACGCGTGGGTTTGTCCGCAAGAGGGTATGGCAGCATGAGTTTGTGATAGGCGAACAAGAGCAGAAACATTCCGGAGAGAACGCTGAATGTCACCGACCAGGCAAACGGGATATTCCCGGATTTCGCGGCAAAGACCGCAGACTCCTCTCTGGCAAGGTTCTTATCGAGTTGCACGACGACCAGCGCCTGCTTGTTCCAATTCTCGCGCGTGAAGGTCAATCGATCTCCTTCCACGACCTTCATACTTGCGTCACCCGACTTGTGCTCAAATGCCACAAC
>JBGPAN010000634.1:0-2717 GCA_041480785.1 Bacteroidota bacterium
ATTTCTTCACGCCCATCGTGCCGCCGAGATATCGAACTCGCTTCAGGGCATCTCGATTGAGAGCAAGATCATAGTTCTTAATCGACTGTTGGAGAAATTTCTCCACTCGACGTTGAAGCTCTCGTTCCTCCAGCGTCGCAAGAAGCCGGGCTCGGATTTCCTCATATGCATAGGGCGCTGCTGACCTGATCTCCACAAGCTGAACGATTGCGTATGCGCTGTCTGCAAGGACCATGATATCCGATGTTTGACCGGGGTCCATTTCAAAAGCCTTTTTACCTATGTCTCCCCAGGTTTCTCGCGTGATGAACACCCCCGGCTCAGCACGGTCTATGCCTGTCTTGTTGACACTGTGGCGTTCGGCGAGAGAAATGAAATCCCCGCCGGCGACAAGGTCCTTCTGAATCGACTCGGCAAGTTGTCTATCTCTGACAATGATCGGGACGATACGCCGTTGTTCCGGCTTCAGGTTGTCCAGCTTCGTCGCATCATAGTATCGGATCACGTCTCCTTCGTCGATAGAGATGGATTTCCTGAACTCGTGGAGCTTCGCCTGTGCAAGCACGTTCTGTCGCCACATTCTTGCTTGATCTCTCACATACGCTGAGGTGTCGTACCCCTTGTTCTTTCCCTCTCTCACAATCCCCTCAAACAGGACGATTCTTTTGATGACATCGAAGAGCCCCTTCTTCAATTCCTCGGGATTCTTGTAGTTTAGAGGGTACGGACACACAGAAAGTCGTCTCCACAAATCACCGACAGTCCATTCCCCCCCTCCCTTGAACGTGATCAATGGTTGGTCGAACGGACCACGTGAGGGGAGCTCCTTTGAACCGATTTCCTGCTGTATGTACTCAGGTAATTCGAACCGGAGCTTCGCCCCGTCATAGATGGCAGGATACAGCTGGCTCAAGACAAAATCGTATGCACGTTTGTTGACGCTGTATGCTCTTCCTTTCATCAGCACGTCAAGCCTCCTGTCGGCTGCCGATATCTCCTTTCGGGCTCTCACCTTTTTTTCTATAGATGCCCTCCAAAAATCAAAGCCATTCTTGGAATATTGCGGATGCGGAAGCGCTCTCAGCAATTGAAAAACGTAATACGAGCCATCAATCAGAACGGGATTCGACACTTCGTTGACTTTGAGCTTGTAGATAATATCTTCAAGGCTCTCGAGTGACTCTCCGTACGTTATCTCCTTTGTCTCCAGACTCTTTCCTAAAACCCTGCCTTCCAGTATTCTTTTCCGGAATTCGATGGCCTCCGCCATCGTGGGTAACGCGGCCAAAGCTACAACTCTTCGTTCGCTGAATCTCGTATAGGCTGCGAGCAATTCCTTCTCCGAGACCGTAACCCGATTCCTCACTTCAGTGTTCATCCATTCTTCATAGATCGCTTCATCTGAATATTGTTTCGCGATCGATCGAACCCGTTCCAGGGTGTCAAGCCTCCGATGAACTGCTTCGATCGAGAGAATTGTCTCGGCCAGAAGAGTGCACGTGAAGCTCTCTTTGAGCTCGTTTTCTGAGAGTTTCATTGTTTGAGGAAGACTGTTCAGCCGACGTGTGAATTCCCCGGAGCTTATCTTGCGATCGTTGACACGAATGATCGTCTCATCCTGGATTGCAGTCGCACCTGAGCCGATCAGAAATATCAGCGCGAATGTGGAGGATGAAATCGCCAGTCTAACGTTGAACACGTGCATAAACCTCTTCGATTAATCGTTCCTTGAGATGCTTATTTGCTCAGGCGCGCATCAGTGAGTGTGTCGTTCGATCCGACCTCACTTAACAGCACCGATGTCAGTGGTATGAAGGATGAAGTAGCCCTAGCGAACGTCTATTTCTGGCCGATGGGCGGCATGCGCGTAGACAAGTTTCCATTCGTTGCCGATTCGCTTTGCGATAAGCGTTGCTTCGCCTGTGAGTCGGTTCTCGGCCCCATTCGTGTCCGTGAACACGCCCTTAAAGAGTACTAACGCAGCGACCGCGTCTGGACTTACGATCTTCACGTGGAGCGTGTCCCAGTTGAGTCGAATATGCTTCATCGTACGGAAGATTTCTCGCTGAGCGCTGACGAACCCATCAAAGCCCATCGATTCACCGTTGGAGCGAACAAAGAACATCGGCGAGTCCTGGCAGAGAACAGCGATCTTGTCAGGGTTCTTTGCTTCGACTGCTTCCCTGAGCGATTGGAGGAGGGAGATCATCGCCGTCTGAGACACGTTTTGCTGTGTATCGCAACCCGAGGATACTACCATCAGCACGAGGGGAAAAAGTAATATCTCTAAAACCCGAGTGTCACGCATAACCCTTTTCCCAATGATTGAATCAGCATGAGACTCATTTCAGGAGGATCATCTTACTGTTCGTCACGCGGTCACCGAACTGGAATCTCATCACGTAGATCCCACTTTCCACTGGTCTTTCAGAGTCATCCCTTCCATTCCAGGCGACAGAAAGCGATCCCGGCCCCTGCATCTCATCCACGAGCTTCTTGATTCCTCGACCGAGGATATCGTAGATTTGAATGCTCACTTCACCCCGCCCGATAAGATCATACGTGATGATCGTCCGTGGATTGAAGGGATTGGGATAGTTTTGATGCAATGCACACTCCCTCGGAACCTCTGTCTCCTTCTCTACCCCCGATGCCACATCCGTCATCACTGCCAGCACCGGCCCCTTCCCATCCTCCCGCCTCTCAAACTCGATCCG
>JBGPAN010000635.1:0-2709 GCA_041480785.1 Bacteroidota bacterium
ACTTTCGTCGCATCGGCTTGATAAGTTTCTCCGAGGCATATCGTTTAGCTTCTTAACGTTACGAACCGCCGTATACGGATCCGTACGTACGGTGGTGTGAGAGGACAGCCGGTGAAATAATCACCGGCTTCCTACTCGATTCCAAGAAGTGGATAAGGAGCTAGGCTGTGGAATCAATCCAAATGGGATTCGTGAAACAGAAGTGCTGCTTCCCATCGCTGCTTCCCCCTCCCGAAGTCGCCACCTCGACTCGCACATAGCTGACAGCAATACGCTCTATTGAAAAATCCTTGTGCAGGCTGAAACCCTGATTTCCTTCGAATCGAAAAGCGGTCCGTTCTACCGTGTTGCCTACCTTCCCGACGATGACTCTCACAGCGTTTATTTCGCCAAACTCTTCGCTCGACAGGACATCAATCCTAAGGTTTACCGATTCTGCAAGGACCGTGTCTCCAATTCCTGCGCTTTGGCCATCTGCACTCGCCGCTGACATCTGAACAACAGGTCCATCTGTCATTATCGCACGGCACCGAGCCAGCGCCACGAGAACTGCCTTCTCAGAAAGCGAACCCTCGACGAAGATTCCAGTCCGCCATTTTCCGAAGAGCTGATATTCCCCTTCCCGGATGGTAAAGAAAGGAATCCCGATTTGTCGATACCGATTGAAGTTACCGTGGGCATCATTTCCGGCGATCGCGCACAGCCTGCTTCCGCTCAAGAGCAAGCGCACCCACATGCGGTAACTTCGCTCAAAACCGACATCGAGCTTCCCGTTAAGGATCTGCATCCCTGCAAGACCTTCATTCTGCAAATCACGAAATGACCAGACGCCTCGGCCAAGCATCAGGCGTTGAAGGAATGGCACAGGTTCCAGAGCATGCGCCGCAAAAGCAATCGCATCGGTCGACTTGCACCTGAGCACCTCGCCAATACCAAGTTCCGATTTTGTGTGCAGCCATTCTTCGGCCCCATCTCCGGATCCCCGAACGAAATCTTTCTGTCCGAAGAGCAGGGAATGCACGTTGCGTCTCTTTTCGTTTTGGCAGGAGACTTCCTCACCTCTGACAATGGCAAAGTCTTCAGAGTTGTTGTTGAGTGAGTCGACCTCTTTTTGGAGGGAAACCCATTTTGGGAACGATGGGTCGTTCTGCAAATATGAATCGACCCGGTCATCAAGGTCGTATGAATGGTCTGTGACGCAGAAAAAGGAGAGGCCCATTGCCCTACTGAGCTCTCTGCTAGCATCGATGGGGCTTCCAAACTCGACTTGATCCTCCGTGTAGATCGAATGTGTGTGAGGATCGCCAACATGGAGTCCAGGGAAACATGGAAGGAGATGCTCGGATAGAAACACGCGCAATGGACGACGTGACGATGTGATGTGATTGTCGTTATGATATGTGTGCGTTGCTCCACGCACTTCCAGAGTGAATGCGACGTCGATATCCATCCATCCGGAAAGTTGAGAGCAATCAATCTGAAAGACGTGCGAGAGAAACTTCTGGCTGAGTGCAAGCGGTTGCTCGAGGAGATCGATTCTCTCCACTACCTTATTTTGCTGGCGAAGTTCTGCCGTAATCTGTCTAATAACACCCGGATACAGGTGTGCATCTTTCGCCAGGATCAGAAGAGGCAGAGGGTGTCCCGGTTCAATTCGATGCGGTATGTCGGCAATGACCTCTGGTTCGTTTTTCTTCAGGAGGCTGAAGAAGTGGCGAAAACGGTAGTGGGTTTCCGCATATAAGAAGAAGGGAAGCAACCAGAAACTATGCGCTGGAGGAATCAATATTTCCGCCCTTTCCAGACCACTCGTCCGCCGAAAAACACAACGAAAGGAAGTGAGAGCACATAGAGGAGGAAGTAGATTTGAAAGGCCAAAAAGTATTTGAGCAAATCCAACCGGCCGAGTTTCGTAAGGACGGTGCGCAAGAAGGAGTAGTCTCCCAACATCTTGAAAAGAATTGCCCCTAGTGCGAAGAGCGGGCTCCCCAGCAGAAGTGAAAGCAGTATCAACGCATCAAGTCCGAAGCCGATCGCCATGATCGAAAAGCCACTGAGCCGCATGTCTAGTCCGCCTTTTCCCCAGCGATGTTTCTGGCGAATGAGTTCCTTCCAGGATGAACATGGTTGACTAACGACTAGTACGTTCGGGTCGATGGGGCAGAGATAGTTCCATTTCCTCGCCTTGACGATGGACTGAAAGAGCATGAAATCTTCCGTGACACTGAACGGGATTTTCCTATATCCTCCTACGTCTTCGTATGCGGCTTTCCGAAATGACAGGTTGTTCCCGATGGTGCTGAGAGGGTTTCGGAGAGAAACCGTCGAGGACGCAAGCCCAAGGAGGAAAGCCCAATCGAGCGACTGCATGCCTTCGAACCAATTGCTCGCCTTTTGCAGGGTTATTCCGCCGACGATGCCAACAGAATTCGAATAGCGCTTCGCCGTCCATTCGACCCACGTTTTCGGAACCGAACAATCCGCGTCAGTGATGAGGATGATCTCACCTCGGGCTTTTTCGATTCCCTGGTCAAGGGCGTTCGTTTTTCCTCTTAATGAATTGTCTTCCCGCGCATTTGCATAGGAGAAATTGGCGAAGCGCCGGGCAAATTCCTGACAAATGGACTCCGTTCCATCGGTCGAGTGGTCGTTGATGACGATGACTTCAAATCGCCCTGCGTCGTAGCTTTGGTGGAGGACGGATTCGAG
>JBGPAN010000636.1:0-2709 GCA_041480785.1 Bacteroidota bacterium
CCGACTTCCGGGGGAAGTTCACTGGTCAAACAGATGCGCAGATCTATCAATGGGCCTACGACCAGTACTGGGGACGTTGCAGCAAGGACTACATAGTCTGGCTCGGCGGGGAGCATGGTACGGCGATGAGACCGGCAGTTGCCGACTATGGAGTTGGGAAACAGGTGTTCTTTAATGATCTTTCCACGAGGGAAACAGACACGCTGGAGTATCGACTCGCGAAGAAGATCCTGAGCCAGATGAATCCGATGGCGATGGTGATGGGATGGCATTCATACGCCAAAGACATGGAGCGGGAGCATGTGAAGCTGACATCGAGTTTCGGATTGCGTGTCGAAGGGTTGAACACACTCCCCAATGTCACGTTTGCCAGCCAGGTACCTGTGTCACCGGGATTCAAATTCACAAACAATCACCAAGTTGTTCCGGGCAAGGTTTACACGCCAGAGAAGAAAGTCTATGTCACCTGCATTCAAACGGACGGCATCGGACTCGGCGCCTGGCTGAAGCCCGGCAGAGGAGAGATCCCATACGCATGGGAAGTGCTCATGAACTATGTCTGGATGGCGCCGGCAATGGCAGAGTATTTCTACACCATGGCAACGCCCAATGATTATTTCATCGGCTGCCTTTCCGGACCTGGCTACATGTATCCCAAAGTCGTTCCGCCAAAACTCCTGCCGCCGTTGATCGCAAAAGCAAAAGAGGATATGGATGTCCTCGATCTGAAGGTCTTCGAGATCATGGATTACTCCGAAGGGGCAACGGTTGAAGGCAACCCTGATCTGCCAAAAGATATTGTTGACGCTTACTACAAGGGGATGCCAAATGCGATCGGGTTCGTCAACGGCTATGCTCCTGCTTTCACATTCACCGTGAAAGACGGAAAGCCGTTTATCTCCTACGACTATTATCTTTCACCCGAGCGCCCCGAGGCCGATGCAGTTGCAGATCTTGAAGAACTTGGGAAGATCAACAGCAAGCGGCCGTATTTCCTGCTCATCCATGTTCGGGAATACAGCGATGTCAAGCGGGTGAAAGGTATTTTGAGCAAGCTCGGACCGGAGTTCGAAGTCGTTCCGTTGGACGTCTTTCTGACCCTGGCCGGAAAAGCGCCCACGTTCGAGGAAAGATTCCTTGCGCGTCCCAAGAAATAGCTGTCTCTCGGAAATTCAACTTCAAGAACATAACGCACGATCAACAGCGAATATTCTCCACATCAAGATGAACAAGAAGACTATGCCTACACGCCCATACGTTCTTGCTGAAACAACATGGAAGACCGCCAAAGCGACGAAGTACAGCGTCGCCATTCTCCCCTGGGGCGCGACGGAAGCGCACAATTACCATCTCCCCTATGGGACTGACAATGTCGAATCTGATTACGTCGCTTCTGAATCCGCAAGGATTGCCTGGGAGGCCGGCGCGAAAGTCATCGTTCTTCCGACAGTGCCGTTCGGGGTCAATACCGGTCAACTCGACATCAAGCTGACCATCAGCATCAACCCGAGCACGCAGTTCCCATTGCTCAAGGATGTTGTCGATTCCCTTTCGCGACAGGGCATTCACAAGCTCGTCGTGCTGAACAGCCATGGGGGAAATGACTTCCGTCAGATGCTCCGGGAAATCCAGTTGCAGTATCCGGAAATGTTTGTCTGCACGATCAATTGGTGGCAAATCGTCGATCAGAAGGCTCACTTTGAAGAAGCCGACGACCACGCAGGCGAAATGGAAACCAGCGTGATGCTCAACATCGCTCCCGATCTTGTGCTTCCTTTAGATGAAGCCGGAGACGGAGCATCCCGTAAATTCAAGCTCCAAGGACTTCGGGAGCGCTGGGTTTGGACACCGCGACAGTGGACGAAGGTCACGAAGGATACTGGCGTTGGAAATCCCAAGAGGGCAACAGCCGAGAAGGGAAAAGGCTACCTGAAAGAAGTAACGCAAAAGGTGGGCGGCTTTTTGAAAGAGCTCGCCGCAGCAAATCAGAAAGATCTGTACGAATAGCACGATGAGAAGACCGTCACCTGGCCAAGCCTTTCCTATTTAGGTGACGGTCTTCTACCAAACCAAGTCATCTACCAACATCTACCAACCTATCAGGGTGCTGAAAAACAAAAACTCCGTCACGTTGAGCGTAGTCGAAACGTCTCAATTGATGCATATAGCAGGGTTCGACTCCGCTCACCCTGACGAATTCACTTGCTTGCGTGCCTTTTTCCGCAGCCTTCTATGAACTGGCGCCTCATCCTCTTCCTCTCTCTCCTCGGCATCGTTCTTGGCATTGCCTCCGTGTTTGGTTTCACCAGCGGGCGTGAATGGCTGGCGTGGCTCTGTATCGGAGTTTATTCAGGGTGGAAATTTGCCCGTCGGTCGCGCGAAGAGCTTTTTCTCCATGGCTTTTACCTCGGTATTCTTACAGGGTGTTTCAGCTCAGTCATTCAAGCGCTCTTCGTATCTGCATATCTGGCAAACAATCCACGGATGGTCGAAGCGCTGAACGCGTTGCCTCAAGGGCTACATCCCGCTGCTGTTGTCCTCATCATGGGTCCCATCATCGGAACGGTAAGCGGCGTATTGTTCGGGGTGCTCGCTGTGATCATTGGCAAGCTGGTGCGGCGTATGCCATCTGCACCAACACTGTGACGAGTAACGACAAAACAACATGAAACGGCGAATATTGCTCTTGACGATTTTGATGTGTGTGGC
>JBGPAN010000637.1:0-2707 GCA_041480785.1 Bacteroidota bacterium
CTTCACGACCAAACCGAATGGCTCCGGGATTGGGCTGAGCCTCTCCCGCCAGATCATGCGGCTTCACGGAGGATTGATTCTTCTCGCGTCTGACCCGGACCGCAGAACCACATTCATCCTTCGATTCTGACCAACTGGACCCGCGACCACGCACCCGCCATGTGCGGGTTGTCGTGACAGGTTGGTTGAGCGAGGCAACTCGGATAGGTCCAACACCTTCTCATCCCCGAAAAAATCTTTATATTCGAGGCGGGCATTCACTTTCCTCCAGCAGTTAGCTACCTTATAACAGAGTCGCAAAAATGTCTATGGACCGAAGAATAATCGTTGGCATCGCCTCATTCGGGATGTCGGGAAGAGTATTTCACGCGCCTCTTCTCAAACATCACAGAAACTTCGCAATCAAGCGGATTTTGGAAAGAAGTAGGGACGACGCGCGGACACTATATCCCGACGCAATCATCACACGAACCTTCGAGGAACTGCTGGAAGACGATGAGATCGAACTGGTGGTCGTCAACACTCCCGACCAGACACATTTTGAATTCGCCAAAAAAGTCCTCCAAGCGGGAAAGCATGTTGTCGTCGAGAAACCGTTCACACAGACGGTCGCCCAGGGGGAGGAACTCATCGCTTTGGCACGAGAGAAGGGTGTGATGCTGACCGTTTTCCAAAACCGGCGCTGGGATGGGGATTTCCTGACCGTGCAGGAAATCGTCAAGAAGAAAATGCTCGGTCGGCTCGTTGATTTCGAGTCGCATTTCGACCGCTACAGATATGGAATCCAGCCGGACACGTGGAAAGAGCGCGCGGATGCGGGAGCCGGACTGGTCTACAATCTTGGTTCGCACATGATCGACCAGGCGCTTGTTCTTTTCGGGATGCCGGAAGCAGTCACTGCACACTGCAGAATCGTTCGAACCGGTGGTGAAATCGACGACTGGTATGATATCAAGCTGCACTACCACAATCTCAACGTCTGCACGAAAAGCAGTTATCTCGTAAGGGAGTTGGGGGCACGCTACATCCTGCACGGGACGCTCGGATCCTTCATCAAGCACGGCCTCGATCCTCAGGAAGAGGCGCTGAAACAGAACCAGGCACCCGGCGGATCCGATTGGGGAAAGGAATCGCAGGAATGGTGGGGGCTGCTGAACACCGAGGTCAATGGCACACAGAGAAGAGTCGTCGTCGAAACGCGGCCGGGAAACTACGGTACATTCTACAATGATGTCTACGATTGCTTGGTGCATCGCACCAACCCGCCGGTACAACCAGAAGATGCGCTCAACGTCATCAGGATTATCGAAGCAGCGAAGAAGAGTAATGAGGAGCGGAGGACAATACTGTTGGGGTAAATGTGTAGTGAGGAGGGCATGAGTCGCTTGCCAGAGAAACTCGAAACACTAAATCCGAAACTCCAGGGAAATCCGAAAAACGAAATAGGAAGCTATTAACGGATCCAAAGGCGAATACAGATCTTACGTTTTGGCATTTCGTATTTGTTTGAGATTTCGAATTTAGATCTTAGGATTTGCCGGCTAACTGTTCAGAAGCAGATTGATAATTTCATCATTTCTTCTCGTACTTCTTCAACACAAGGTACTTCGCCTCAGTTTCACCGACATTCCGGATTCCATGTTCAACATTGGACGGACAGTAGAGACTCGAGAATGGCCCGACAACTTTCCGCTGACCGTTGAGGAAAAACTCGATTTTTCCTTCCAGCACAAAGAAGAATTCTTCTTCGACATGGCTGTGAGGAGCGTGCGTCGCTGAGTGCGGCTTGACAACGCTCATCTTCAATGTCTTGCCGTCTGCGAGGTCCTTGTCGACGAACCAGTATTGATATCCAGCCTCAGTTTTCTCAATCTTGTCTTTCGAGAACTCATTCACGCAGTTTTCGATCGTGTACCTGATCGTATCGGCCTTCTGAGGACCTGACGGTTTCATCTGACCTAAGGCTCCCAAACCGCACACCATGCTCAGTGAAACCATCTGCGTAATGAAAAAGAGCCAGTTCCTTTTCACGAGTTGCTTCCTCCTCTAGATTCCGTCATCGAACTTGAGTGATTCCTCTTTGGATTTCTTCCCAACCGATCCAAAGTAGTAAGTAAAACCTACGTACACAATTCTCGAATCCCGGGCATTGATCACTTTCTGATTCAGGACCGGCGTAGTGAGCTCTGACGTTCTTTTCAGCGTTCTGAACACATCAGCAACAGTGAGGACCATGGCGAGCTTACCGTCCAGGAGTTCCTGCCGTAGTCCGAGATTCACCACATAGCTGGGGAGGTTTTCACCCTGAGCCGTCAACCTGCGCGAGTTGTACGATGCGTTCATTTGCAGCATGGAGGATTTGGTGGCATTCAGGTTCATCGTGACCGCCCCGCTCCAGCTCGTGGTCGATTTGTTCCCGCTGTATCCAAGATTGGAGGCATCGATCTGGTTGAAGAATACGTTTGCGCTGGCGTGAGAAGTCAGTATCTCACCAACGCTTCCCGAAAGAATCACCTCGACACCCAAGGATTGATCGCTCGCAAGATTTGTTCTTGTCGTCAGCAACGTCGAATCATTGATCATCTTCGTTATGGAAGTGAAGCGGTCATACGTATAGCGATAGTAGAAGGCCGGGAACAAGGAGATTTGATCAGTCTCAAACTTGCATCCCAGTTCGACGGAGTGCACATATTCAGGCAACAGCTTC
>JBGPAN010000638.1:0-2700 GCA_041480785.1 Bacteroidota bacterium
CAATGCTCGATCAATTTCAGCTTTGCCGAATCCCGGATTGCGCACCTGCACCTTTGTATCGAGCAGACATTCTTCCGTTGTTAACACTGTTCCTGTCCCGTTGACGTCAATGCTTCCGCCTTCGAGAACGAAATCCGTGTCCCCGATCTTTGCCGGGAGCAACTTCACGCCGAGTTTCTTCGCGGCCTTCGGCGGAACGGCGTCATCTTTTTTCCAATCGGGATATCGTGCCCACGCGGTGAAACGGAATCGCACGATGGCCAATTCGGTTTGCGGCTCAGTCTTCTTGACAAAAATGGGACCGAAGTCGCGCGTCCAGCCGCGGTTCGTTGGATAGTTGAAAAACTCAACCATCTTGAGATCGACGCCGATTCTCTTCAGAACGCATTTGGCCTGTCGTTGAACATCCGGAACCGCAACAATGCGAACGATCTCGCCATGAGTGATCTTGCGTACCATTTCACCGAAAACCCATGGAATAGAAGCAAACTTCCCCGGCCAGTCTGTTTTGTTGTGCGGCCAGCCAATCCAGGTTGCCTCGTGAGTTTCCCACTCAGCAGGCATGCGATATCCCATTGCAGACGGAGTCTTTTCCATGGTCATTCTAGTCTTTGATGGGTGGAGCCTCGTCGAGGAACCGGTAGGTCAGTCCTTCGTAGGCATCGATTCTGCGATCGCGCAGGAAGGGCCAGTTGCGGCGGACGTCTTCGAGGTGATCGAGATCGACTTCCGCCATCAGGATTTCCTCTTTGTCAATCGAAGCTTCTGCAAGCATCACTCCCTGCGGGTCGGCGATGAAGGAGGAGCCCCAAAACTCAATCCCGGCGCTTGACTTGCTTGGCTTCTCGAGTCCGATTCGATTGACGGCCGCAACGTAGACCCCATTTGCGATTGCATGACCCCGTTGGATAGTCTGCCACGCGTCTCGTTGTGCCTTGCCGTGCTGCTTCTTCTCGTGAGGATGCCATCCAATTGCGGTTGGATAGAAGAGGATCGAGGCACCCTGCAGTGCGCAAAGCCGTGCGCCTTCGGGATACCACTGGTCCCAGCAAATCAACGTGCCGATGCGGCCGACTCTGGTGTCGAATGCCTGGAAACCGATATCCCCCGGCGTGAAATAGAATTTCTCATAGTAAGATGGGTCGTCCGGGATGTGCATTTTTCGGTACAATCCCACCATCTGGCCGTTGGAATCAATGATGGCGGCACTGTTGTGATAGATTCCGGGTGCCCTCCGCTCAAAGAGGGGAGCGATGATGACGACTTTCAGTTTCTTCGCCAGCTTTTCGATGACTTTTGTTGTCGGACCCGGAATCGGCTCGGCGAGATCGAAAAGGGCTGCATCCTCGATCTGACAGAAGTATTGCGAGAGGAAGAGTTCCGGGAGGCATACGATATGTGCCCCGGCATCCGCCGCCTCCTCAATCTTCAAGGCAGCCTTCCTGAGGTTCTTATCCGGGTCGGTGCCGAGGGCAATCTGAACGAGTCCGACGGAGAATTTCTTTGGAGTCGGCATGGGGTTTTCTTCCATTCAAATGAAATTTCTAACGACAAAAGTACCTCAATCTGGTGTGAGAAGCAAGATTGTGGTTGAGGTGCCGGTCCTTCTTGACAAAGATGGCAATACTTACGATAATGACCTGAGGAGCCTCCATGGAAACCAATAAACGCGTCTACACGATTCTGGTTTTTTTCACCGCACTCTGGTGCATCGGGATTCTTCTCGCGCCTGCGTTGCACGTGAGCCACCCGGTGGTAGCTTCCATCGTGTATTCAGCCTATTCACCTATCTGTCACCAACTCGACGGTCGTTGCTTCCATCTCTTCGAAGCGAAGTGGGGTGTTTGCATCCGATGTTCCGCCATCTATTTCAGTTTCTTCCTTTCGCTTCTCTTGTATCCGTTGTTCCGTCGCTTGTCCTCTCCATCGTACCCTGGGCAGTGGTGGATCGCTCTTGCCGTGGCCCCGATGGTCATCGATGTTCTCCTGAACTTCGCGGGAATTCATCCAAGCACCCCGTTGACGAGGACGATCACCGGTATGCTGTTCGGATCGATACTGCCACTCTATATTGTCCCCCCACTTCTGGAAGGTGTCGCACAACTTCGCAATCAATTCTCAGCACGAGGAGGTTTCTTCTATGCTCGAAAAGCCCAATAAGCTTCGGATTGCTCTGATATGCGGTGTCGCCATCGGCGCTGTTTCGGCGGTGCCCGGTATCAGTCTCATCAACTGTTGCTGCTGTGCAGGTGTCTGGTTGGGGGGAGTGCTGGCGATGTACTTGTACAAACAGCAATTCACGGAGGGAATGCCTCCTCTCGAATCCTCAGACGCGCTCATGCTCGGACTGATGTCGGGCATCATCGGCGCGTTTACTGCTACGGTTATCAACGTTTTGATACTGGCGATCATCGGCCCCGTTGAACAAGAGTTGGTGAAATCGATCGTCGGAAAGCTTCTTGATAGGGTTGTGGAACAGGGAGCCCTACAGAGCGACATGGCAGACACGATGAAGGAACAGGTTGAGCAATCGATCAGAAACTCCGGAAAACTCTCCAATATCTTTGGAAGCCTCTTCATGGCATTGATCCTCTATCCGATCTTTTCAATCCTCGGTGCGTTGTTGGGCTTCGCCATCTTTCGTCCAAAGAATCCGCCTCCAACAACGATGGTGCAATAACATGAGACGTTTGTCGCTCA
>JBGPAN010000639.1:0-2700 GCA_041480785.1 Bacteroidota bacterium
AAACTCAGCAGACGTAATTTTGAGCATGGGGATTACCCTCTCATCTACAAAATCAGAAAGAACAGTCTACTCTCACTATTTCGAGTCGGACTCTTTGGCCTCAGGTTGGGAAGGCTCAGCCCGTGCCGGCTCTTCTGCCGTTTCGGCCTCACCTTTCTTCTCTTTGGCTTTCTTTGCTGCGGTCTTACCCTTCGGTCCCCGCTTGCGTCCCGCCGCGGCTTTGGCCTTCGGCTTCGGGGCGGCTTTTTCCTGTCCGGTGTTATAATCCACAAGTTCCAGGATCGCGACTTCGGCGCCATCGCCCTGTCGCTGACCAAGCTTCACCACACGCGTATATCCCCCCGGCCGGCCGGCCACCTTTCCCGCGATCTCATTGAACAACACACTGACTGCTTCCCGATCACGGAGAAATGCGAACACCTCGCGACGTGCGTGAACGTCCTTGGTTTTCGCATCGGCTTCTTTTGCCACTGCATTCTTGGCGCGGGTGATGATCTTCTCGACAACTTTCCTAGCTTCTTTGGCTTTCGCCGTCGTTGTCCGGATCTTCTTGTGTCGAATCAACGCCACGCTCAACGAAGAGAGTGTTGCCCTCCGGTGGCTGGCGGTTCGGCCAAGTTTTCGACCTGAATTCCCATGACGCATGCTTCGGTTCCTCTATTCTACGTTCTTGCACGGTCGGGAGATCCCAATCCGTGGTGTATGCGTGAAAGCCTGACTCTGTTCGTTACTCGTTACTGTCTTTCAAATACTTGTCCACATCCATGCCGAAATTCAGCCCGAGTTCCTCGACGATCGCAGAGAGTTCGGCGAGCGACTTGCGGCCGAAGTTGCGGAATTTCAGCAGCTCAGACTCATCCTTGCGCACAAGATCCGCGATGGTCTTGATGTTGGCAGACCGCAGGCAGTTGTGTGACCGGACAGAGAGTTCCAGTTCGTCAACGGACATCTTGAGCGTTTTGCGAGTCTGGGCCAGTTTTGCTTCCTCTTCACTCTCGACTTTCTCGGCCTCAGGTTCGGCCTCAAAGTTGATGAAGAGCTGAATGTGATCACGAAGGATCTTGCCGGCATGCGTCAGTGCTTCCTCTGGAGAAACCGAACCATCAGTCTCGATCTCGAGGATGAGCTTTTCGAAGTCCGTCTGTCCGCCAACGCGGGTCGGCTCGACGAAGAACCGCACGCTCCTGATCGGCGTAAAAATCGAATCGATAGCGATCGTCCCGATCGGCTGGTCGGCCGCCTTGTTCTCTTCTGAAGAGACATACCCTTTGCCGCGGCCCAACCGAAGCTCCAGCTCAACATTTGCTTCCTTGCTGAGAGTAGCGAGGTGCAGATCCGGATTGAGGACCTCAAGTTCCGCGGAGGCTTTCTGGATATCGGAAGCTTTCAGAACCCCGGGACCTTTTATTGACAGCGTCACCTTCGTGAGTTTCTTGTTGCTCGGTTTGATACGAACCTGTTTGAGGTTCAGAATCAAATCGGCGACATCCTCCACAAACCCTTTGATCGTGGAGAACTCGTGATGAATACCATCCACCCGGATTGCGGTAATCGCCGTTCCCGGGAGAGAGGACAGCAGCACCCGCCGGAAAGAATTGCCAAGCGTAACTCCAAATCCCTTCTCGAGGGGCTGAACGGTGAAACGTCCAGACGTCGGAGTCAAAGAGCTTTCGTCGATCTCGATCTTTTCTGGCATTTGAACTAATGCGTTGCTCATGGTTCTCTTTCCTCTCGCTGGTTGCGAGGAAGTTAGACCCCGGCAAGCCGGGGTTGATGATACATTGGTGAACAGCCGTTAGGACTACTTCGAATACAACTCGACGATAAGCTGTTCGTTGGCTGTCAAAGGAACATCCGCGCGTTCCGGAACTTGAAGAAACGTACCGGTCAGCGTCGCTTTGTCAAGACTGAGCCACGGCAGCATCGCCGCATCTTTCACCCTCTTCATGGAGGAGTGAATAAGTTCAAGCTTCTTGCTTTTCTCACGAACCTGGATGACATCACCGGGGTTCAGGAGATAGGACGCGATATCAACGATCTGACTGTTCACCATAAAGTGACGATGGAGAATCAACTGGCGTGCTGATTTGCGCGACGGGGCAAGTCCCATGCGGTACACGACGTTGTCGAACCGGCGCTCCAGCGTCTTCACGAGGATTTCGCCCGTTCGGCCTGTCTGCTTCAGAGCCCGTTCGAAGTAGTTCCGGAACTGCGCTTCGAGCAACCCATACGAGCGTTTCACCTTTTGCTTCTCGCGAAGCTGGACGCCGTATTCCGAAATCTTCTGACGACGGTTCTGGCCGTGTTGTCCGGGTGGATACGCTCTCTTCTCGAGCGGACATTTTTCCGTATAACATTTGGTGCCTTTGAGAAAGAGCTTCTGCTTTTCCCGGCGACACAATTTGCAGCTGGCATCAATGTACCGAGCCATAATTCTCCTGAATGATGTTCAATTTGCGATTTGCAATTTCCGATTTGCTTGTTTGCGATCATCAATTGGAAATTGACAATTGGCAATCTCCGCCGGAGGCGGATGCGCCTTCGGCGCAGAAAATGTCCTACACTCTTCTCCGCTTCGGCGGCCGGCAACCATTGTGCGGGATCGGCGTGATATCACGAATCATGCTGATCTCGAGTCCGGCAGACTGAAGAGACCGAACAGCCGCTTCGCGACCAGCTCCCGGCCCCTTTATAAACACC
>JBGPAN010000640.1:0-2686 GCA_041480785.1 Bacteroidota bacterium
CTCTGCACAGTATTGCAGCGGACCAATGCGAGCACGCCGACGTGAAAGCTTATGAACAACTCCCGTTCAACACGAAATATCTCTACGACATCATTTTGCGGAACGCACAACTAAAAGCAAACGACGCGGTTCTGCCGATTACCGTGGATATCGGAATCAATATTGACGAAGAGTTCAATCCGCAGACGAAACAGGTGGAACTGGCTGCGAAGGTTGTTGATATCGGTGATCTGCGCACGTATGGCGCATTTCGAGATGTTGATGTGCATGGGGTCGTTGTTAGCGGCACTGAAATCAAAATAGATCAGCAAATATCAATGGAAAAAGTGGATACAATCTTGAAGAAGAAATGAGGATCAGCGCGGATTGAGCCGCGTATTGTACGCGGAAAGAGTTGTTCCTAAGTTGAAGTAGTGACATTCACAGACCGCATCTCCGTCCGGTGGCATGGAGGAGGTTGCCTGCCGGAAGTCTTCAGATGGGACCTCCAGTGGAGCTTTCGTATTCCGACAGCAGGTCGCCCCTCTCTTTACGTGTGACAGACGGGAGATGGTTCCAGTGTGGTGAAGAGTAAAGGCGATTGATGGCTTCTCTGAAACAGCCAATCGTTTCTCATGGAACGAGGAAGAAGCACGCTGAGTTTGAGGCGGAAGCGTTGCCTCACATGGATGTGCTGTACAACTTCGCGCTGCGGACTGCGGGGAACGAAGACGACGCACGAGACCTCTTGCAGGAAACATATCTCAAGGCGTATCGCTTCTGGGATAAGTATGAAAAGGGAACAAATATCCGTGCGTGGTTGTTCAGGATAATGAAGAATTCGTATATCAACCGATACCGGAAAGAGACAAAAGAACCGGACAAGGTTGATTACGACGACATCGAGAACTTCTATAATTCGATCCGTGCACAGTCGACGGATCCCAATGATCTCCAGCAACAACTGTACGGAAATCTGCTTGGTGACGAGGTAACAAAAGCGCTCCAAAGCCTGCCAGACGATTTTCGAACTGTTGTTATCTTGTGCGACATCGAAGGGTTGACGTACGAAGAGATCGCGGAATTCATCGAGTGCCCAATTGGAACGGTCCGATCACGACTGCACCGGGGACGAAAACTGCTGCAGGAAGAGTTGTACGAATATGCGAGGCAGCAGGGCGTTATCAAGGGCGATGAGGGAGGATAACAGAACGCATCGTTATCCGGTTCTTTGAGGTGCTCCCGTGGATTGTAGCGGCGTCCGGCAACATGCTGGCAGTGCGATCGATGGATTTCTTGCGAAAGATGTAGAACCCGAGTTTCAGGCTCATCTCGAGCGGTGCAGACCATGCCGCGAAGAGGTTGCGCTGGAGAAACTGTCGAAGCAATTGGTACGACGATACGTTTCGTGGATCCCCACCCCCCGGAGTATTTAAACCCTCGTTGTCACTTCCCTGCCTCAGGAATATAAGGCCACCGGATGGGCGGATGATTCCTGGGCGGCCAGGGTAACCCGATCCCGTATTCTCCTTCCCGCATTGGCGGGCGGAGCTGTTGCCGCTGCATTCTTCCTTATGGTCGGCATTCCGAGCGATCGGTCATCGCTCCTGTCAGCACACACCGCAGAAAATGACATCATTCATCAATCCTTTGAAACCCTCGCCCTGTTAAGAGCGGGCCAGCTTGTTCCCGCAATGGTCTCGTCGGCACCCGAGAGTGTGAGTAGCTTCCTTCAGAGGAGTTCTCTGCAATTTGGAGTCCAGATTCCAAACATACGTGAGTGCGACTGGTGCGTTGGTTCTGCTTCTGACAACAAGGGGGTGAAGCAGGCGCACCTGGTCTACAAACTGGGTGACGAGTGGGTGTACGTCTGCGAAATGAACGGCGACGACGCCATGAGCGGAACTTGGCTCTCTCTTCCGCTGGCTGCGAAGATCGCACTCGCGAGATCAGGATGGTATACCGATCCGATGCATCCGAGCTGCAACGTGGTTATCTGGAAAAAGGATGAGGTGGTGTCTGTTGCGGTTTCGACGGTGGGAAAAAAACGACTTCTTGCGCTTCTGACTCCCCTGACAAATCTTCCCCAACAATTCTAGCGTTTCTCTCTACATTCCAACAGTAAGCCGGTCAGCGAGGGCCCGGGGTAGTCCGGCGTCCCGGATCTTTTTTGCAGCCGTTTTGAAATCGTACTCGACACGCAGATTTCGATAATTCCACTGTTCTCGGTCAAATATTCCGAAGCTGAGACTCGGATTTCCATCGCGCGGCTGACCAATGCTTCCCACATTCACAATAAACCGCCCCTGGTGTTCAATTTCACTCCTCTCCCCATGTTCTGAGAAAATGATGGGGATGTGGGAGTGTCCGACGAAGCAGATTCTTTCGGTGAACGCACGGAATGCTTCGCGCATATCAAACTCGCTGATGACATAGTGCCATTCGCCGGGTTCAAACGGGGAAGCGTGTGCAAGAAGTACTTCTCCGCGAGCTGCAGTAGGCCCAAGGTTTCGCAGAAAGGTTTTGTTCTCTTCGGTGAGCATCCCAAAGGTCCAAATTGCAGACAATTGGGCATTCAACGTAAACTGGTCTGCAACGGAGAGGTCCACCGCCGCGGCATCATGGTTGCCGAGCAGAATCGTTGAGCAGCGCGCACGCACGATGTCCAAACATTCATTCGGGTTCACACCATACCCTACTGTATCTC
>JBGPAN010000641.1:0-2681 GCA_041480785.1 Bacteroidota bacterium
ATTCTCAAGTGCGACGGCGGAGGAATAGACCAACGCGTCAACATCGTCCGCGATATGTTTGGCCTTATGTCCCTCGTAAACGGTGGCTCCAAGTTTCTGGAGTCTTTCTGTGACCTCAGAGAGACCACGATCAGAACCGCTCACGCGGAAACCCTGATCGAGCAGAATCTCAGCGATCCCACTCATTCCGATACCGCCGATGCCGACGAAGTGGATTTTTTTGAATGATGAGAACATGTAATATCGATAGCCCTATGACAGAATTCAGAAGTCAGAATTCAGAATGGCTGAACGATAGCTCGTGAGAAACTTGCTGACTTCTTCTAGAAGCGAATGCAATTCTGATTTCTCTCCGTACTGTAAGTCTCTTGCAAGAATCAGGTAGTAACGACATTCCTCAATTGATCCTTGGCTGATGTTGAAAAACCGTGCTTTATCGGCCCTTCCGGATTTCTTGAATCCCTCAGCGATGTTTGCTGCGATTGAGACTGCCGCTCGTCGCAGTTGAGAGGTAAGGCCGTAGATCTCGCTCTTCGGGAATACCGTGATGAACCCATACACCGCCAGAACAAATTCATGAGCCTTCCGCCAAACGATCAGATCTTCAAAGGTTTTTGCTGGTTTCGTGCCCATCGCAGATGCTGCCATCCATTCTGAATTCTGGATTCTGTCTCCTGCACTCTCAGTGGTTCTACAACCCTTTTCTCCGTCTCATACCAAACCTCCGGCGTTTTCCTTTCGGCACGTGCTGTGCGATGCGCTCCATCTCGACGACAAGCTCTCTGTCGCGTTCGTAGCGTCCGACACGTATCCGGAACAGTCGCTTGCGCCCCTTCATCTTGAAAATGACCAGTTGAAAGTGCCCGGCGGTCTGAACGAGCATCTCACGTCCGATGTGCATCCATTCAATTTCCGAGATCTTGATTTCACGCTCGCGGTGTCGCGATTGAAACATCAAACGGTCGTCCGTGACTACCAGTCTGCGGTTTCGATAGAGATTCAGAATGAGCGTGATAAGAGCGATGACCACAAAGAACATCATGATGTACACGAGGGGATCTTTGAAAACGAAATGGAACTGGTCTTCAAAAAAGCTCCCCTTAATGCCCACATACAGCAGGAACACCAACAGGTACGAAAGAGCCTGCTGATAGTAAAAATCGAGTTTATATTTGAATGTCTTCTGTTGCATTACGAGCTATCGAATCATCTCCAAGATCGTTTCTGCAATTGCCCGTCCTGCTTCGGGTTTTCCGAATCGGGCGCTCGTCCTGCCCATGTTCTCCAGACGCTCGGGATCGTTCAGCAGCCCGAGTGCGACCGATTTCAGCTTCTGTCGTGCGTCGTGGTCAGCGATCATCACCGCTGCGCCCGCTTCGGCCAGGGATCGTGCATTGTGTGTCTGATGGGCTCCGGCCGCATGGGGGTACGGGATGACGATTGCCGGTTTCCCAACCCGTGTAAGCTCAGCCAGCGTCGTCGCGCCTGCGCGGCAAACAACGAGATCCGCGGCACCAAATGCATATTCCATCCGGTCAATGAACGCCCCCAGCCAACCAACAGACTTGTTTCCAATCGCAGCGCGCACGCGCGCGAAATCGCTTTGCCCTGTCTGCCAGATCAACTGGATTCCTCCGTCGAGCAGATCATCCAGTGACTCCAGCACAGCATTATTGATGGAGGCTGCGCCCAGGCTTCCTCCGAACACGAGAAGCGTTTTCTTGTTCGGATCGATCTGAAAGAACTCTCTGCTCGCGGATCGTGAAACCGCCCCGAGGATCTCTCGTGTCGGCGTTCCGATAAGCGTCACGTGATCAGTTCGTTTCAGCCATCGCTTTGCGTCATCGAAGGCAATGAAAACCTTCGTTGCCCTCGTGGCAAGCATCCGGGTTGTAACACCGGGGTAACTGTTCGATTCATGCATCACTGTCGGAATCTTCAGAATCGATGCGACGAACAGCACCGGTCCGCACACATAGCCGCCGGTTCCAACGACAACGTCTGGACGAAATTGGCGTATGACAAAGAACGACTGCACAAGTGAAACCAATACTTTCAGCGGGAACAGGAGATTGTTAATTGTCAGTCTCCGATGAAAACCGCTGATCCAGATTGTTCGAAAGACATAGCCGCGTTGGGGAACAACGCGCGCTTCAATTTTTCCCTTTGTTCCGAGAAACAAGAACACCGCGTTCGGCTGTAGTTTCTTGATCTCGTCTGCGATGGCGAGGGCGGGGAACAAGTGCCCCCCCGTCCCGCCTCCTGCAATCAAAATGTGTGGAGCATCGTTGCCCACATTGTGTCCTGTTGCTTCTTTCTATTGCTTTTTGATCTCTAGCTCGTATTTTCTATCGCCGATTCTTGTGATCAAGAGTCTATCGCCAGGCTTCAAATCGTTGTGCTTCTCATACCAAACGCGCAATCCCTTATAGAAATAGGAACCCCCAAGTTTTTCCCCTGCCTCTTCAGATCCACCTACCATATGAGTTATTATTTCGCCCACGTCTGTATGAAGCATAAACGATTCATGCTTCTTTGGGAAGAAATCTCTTACTCTTTTTGGTACCGTAATAAGTTTGCGATGTTTCCAAGCTAGCTTTGGAGTCTGAGGTAGCACTATCTCAACAGAGTTACCATTTTTCACAAAGGAATTGGGACTGTCGATATATTCGTCGGTTAGA
>JBGPAN010000642.1:0-2674 GCA_041480785.1 Bacteroidota bacterium
ATCCAACATATCCCGGGGGAGCCCCAATCAGCCTCGAAACGGAGAACTTCTCCCTATACTCGCTCATATCAATGCGGACCATGGATGTCTCGTCATTGAAAAGGAACTCAGCCAGAGCCCTGGCAAGCTCCGTTTTGCCGACGCCAGTACTACCGAGGAATATGAACGAGCCAATCGGCCGCTTTTCATCCTGCAACCCCGCGCGGCTCCTGCGGATTGCGTCCGCCACCGCCCGCACCGCATCCTGCTGATCCACCAGCCGTTCATGGATTCGATCCTCAAGATGCAGCAGCTTGGACCTGTCGCTCTCGAGCATCCGCTGCACGGGAATGCCCGTCCATTTCCCTACGATTTCAGCGATATCTTCTGCGTCAACCTCCTCTTTCAACATCTTCGTTTCTTTCTGAACATCGCTGAGCTTGATTGAAGCTTCTTTGAGTTTCTTCTCGAGTCCGGCGATCACGCCGTAACGCAATTCCGCAACGCGGGCGAGATCTCCCTGACGCTCCTTGTGCTCCGCCTCAAGTTTCGCTTGCTCCATCTCCCCTTTCATGGTCCTGATGGACTGGATCAAATTCTTTTCGAGCTGCCAATGTGCACGCAGCTCCGACCTCTCCTGGTTCAGATCCCCAAGCTCCTGACTAATACTCGCAAGACGCGCCTTCGATTCATCATCGCGTTCACGTTTGATTGCTTCGCGCTCGATCTCGAGCTGTTTGATCCGTCGTTCGACCGAGTCAAGTTCCTCGGGCATCGAATCGATTTCGATCCGCAGTTTGGATGCGGCTTCGTCCATGAGGTCGATGGCCTTGTCCGGAAGAAACCGGTCCGTGATGTATCGATGGCTCAGTTGTGCTGCTGCGACGATTGCTCCGTCCGTGATGCGAACGCCGTGGTGGACTTCGTAGCGCTCTTTCAATCCTCTGAGGATGGAGATAGTGTCTTCGACTGTCGGCTCGTCAACCAGAACCGGCTGAAATCTTCGCTCGAGCGCTGGATCTTTTTCCACATACTTCCGGTACTCATCGATGGTGGTCGCACCGATGGCCCGCAGATCTCCGCGTGCGAGGGCCGGTTTGAGCATGTTTGCAGCATCAACTGCCCCCTGTGCCGCCCCGGCTCCGACCAGTGTGTGCATCTCATCAATGAAGAGAATGACCTCCCCATTCGACTCTGTCACTTCCTTGAGGACGGCTTTGAGACGTTCCTCAAACTGGCCGCGGAAACTCGTGCCAGCCACGAGGGTGCCCATATCGAGAGCAACAATTCGTTTTGTCTTGAGAGTCTCCGGAACATCACCCTGGACAATCCGCTGTGCGATCCCCTCAGCGATTGCTGTCTTCCCTACACCCGGATCGCCGATAAGCACAGGATTATTTTTCGTTCTGCGAGAGAGCACTTGCAGCACCCGACGGATCTCATCTTCACGACCAATAACTGGATCGAGCTTTCCCTTGCGCGCGAGCTCGTTCAAATCACGTCCAAAACGCTCAAGAGACTGGTATTTGTCCTCAGGGTTTTGATCTGTTACGCGTTGAGGTCCGCGAACTTCTTTGAGAGCCTTGTAGATTCCGTCCTTCGTGATTCCCTGATCAAGAAGAAGACGTGCAGCTCCGAGCGCTTTTGCACGAGATCCTTCCTCAAGAAGCCCCAGCAACAGATGTTCCGTGCTCAGGTACTCGTCCTTCAGCTGCGCAGCTTCTTTCTGTGCAGCTTCGAACACCTGCGCCAGAGCAGTCGAGATGTGCTGATTGCTCAACCCCGTTCCCTGAACCTTTGGAAGTTTCTCGATGGCTTCATTGATCTTGATCTTCAGGTAATTGACATTTGCTCCGACCTTCTGAAGGATTGGCGTGACAATTCCCGCACTGTCCTGGATCAATGCCGCCAGAACGTGTTCCGGTTCAACAGACTGATTGCTGTAGCTCGAAGCAATCTCCAGCGCGTTCTGAACACCCTCTTGGGCCTTTATGGTAAATTTGTTGAAATTCATACACGACCGTCCTTGTACCGGAAAGGCGAGGAAGTTCCTCGCCTTTCGAGATGTTTTCTCTTCTTCCGAGGTTCCCGGTTATTTGTCGTCGACGACTTCGTAGTCGGCGTCTTCGACTTTCTTTCCCTTCTCTCCAGCCGGCTGCTGTTGCTGTTGTTGTTCGGGACCCGGCTGACCAGCACTCGGGCCTCCTGCCTGTTGACCCTTGGCAGCTTCGTACATCTTTGTTGAGGCTTCGTTCCATGCGTTGTTCAGCGCCTCCATCTTTGCCTTGATGTCGCTGTGGTTGCCCCCCTTCACGGCCTCTTCGAGTGCGTTCACAGCGATCTCGACATTCGACTTGACGTCGGCTGGCATCTTGTCTGCAAGATCCTTGAGTTGCTTCCGGGTCTGGAAAACAAGGTTGTCCGCCTGGTTCTTTGTCTCAATCTCCTCTTTCCGCTTCTTGTCCTCAGTGGCGTGAGACTGAGCATCGGATTTCATTTTTTCGATTTCCTCCTTGTTCAGGCCACTCGAGGAAGTGATGCGGATACTTTGCTCCTTGTTTGTAGCTTTATCCTTCGCCGCCACATGGAGCATTCCGTTCGCATCGATGTCAAACGTGACCTCGATTTGAGGCACGCCGCGTGGTGCAGGTGGAATACCGTCAAGATGGAACCTGCCCAGGGTCCGATTATCAAC
>JBGPAN010000643.1:0-2667 GCA_041480785.1 Bacteroidota bacterium
AGGCGATAACGATTGTCAACAGCGTGACCGGGGAGCGGACAACATACAAGACTTATGCCGACGTCGTCCTCTTCGATTTCGGCATGCTGTACAACACGGGATTTCGATCTGTCCAGATTGGTGTTTCGGCGCAAAACTTCGGCGCTCAGGTGAAATTTGCAGACGCGGCGCACCCAGCACCACTGGCGTTCCGCCTCGGCGTTTCAGCGAACCTCTTCGGGCAATCAGCTCTTTTGTTCCAGGACAACACAAACCGTCTCACAGTCGCCTACGATCTCTTTCAACCCAACGACTATCGGCAACAGATGCACCTGGGGGCCGAGTATTCCTTCTCAGAATTTCTTGCCCTGCGCGTTGGATACAAGTATGATTATGACACCGAAGGCTTGACCTTTGGTGGTGGACTGCACACCGATCTTTCCGGATGGCCTGTGAGGTTTGACTACAGCTTTGGGAAGATGAATGAATTCCTGAACAACGTTCATCGCATTAGCTTAGGAGTGCAATTCCGATGAAATCGAATCTTGCCATCAGAAAAGGCATTACGATAGTTGCCGCATTTCTGAGCCTTGGATCCACGGTGGTCGCTCAACCTTCGGCCGGACCGCTTACCGTTCAGGGTCTTAGTCAATTCTCTTTTGTCGGAGTTCGGTCACGGGCTATGGGTGGGACGGGCATAGCGAGCGCAAATGATGCGTCCGCATTGTTTTCAAATCCTGCTGCTCTCGCCCCCTCCGTCATGGAGATTCGTGCCGGCGGTCTGTTCGGAGCCACGATGAGAAAGCAAACTCAAGAGTGGGTGCCCATGCGTCCCGTTCCGGGGCTTAGCGTTCTGTTTGAAGGTCTCACCGGAAATATCAAAACGCCTGATAGCCTCGGGAAACCCGGTCTTCCGCTCAGCGCCTGGTCGAGCCTGCAGAAACAATACGACAACATCCAGCCGAATTGGGATCGCAACTCTTCGGCGACACAGCCACTTTCCCTGGCCGCAGCCATGCCGGTAACGTTGGCCGGTATGAACATTGCAGCGGGTATCGGTATAGCTCAGGTCATCAATCTTGACAACTACTATCAGAACAACAACTCCATGACGCCGTATCTGGGTCAGGAGCGTCCGGATCCAAACTTGATCACTGCGAGAAACGACACCTTGCATGTCAAGTGGTACCAATATACACGCAAGAGAGAGGGTTCAGTATTTGGAATTACACCGGGCTTCTCCGTAACGCTCCTTCCGGGCTTGAGAATTGGCGCATCGGCAAGTGTTCTCACCGGCTCGTCGGACGACAACGAGAACCGGGTGGAACGCGGTCACCTCAATATCGCCATTAGCAATGGGACAGCCTCAAACTTCATGGTGGATACTGCCTATTATGTTCAGTCAAAAGTGGGAACATCGAAGTACAGCGGAACCGTTCTTAACGTCGGGCTTCATTTTCAACAGGAGAGGTACAGCATTGGTGTGACCTTCAAGCCACCAATGCAAATCACACGAACCTGGGATAGGGATGTCGCAAGCATTGATACCACAAAGAGACCGTTCCCGGTCAGAATCGACAGTTTGACCAGGAGAAGCTACCACGAGAGCGGAAAGGATTATCTCAACTTCCCGTTCTCGTACGCTCTCGGAATTGTGTTGAAGCCCACAGAAAACTGGACGATTGCGTTTGACTACGAGATCACACATCTAGCGGATGTTGAATTGACCTCATCATCCAGCAGTACGGTATCGCACCCGTGGGTCAACTCCAAAGGAGCGATGCGTCTCGGTGCGGAATATCGTGCCAGCGACCTGCTTGCCCTCCGAGGCGGCTACCGCGAAGACATTCAGGCATTCTCGCCGGATGGATCGGCAATCATTAACGAACCGGCTCGCGGGGGGATCTATTCCCTTGGCGCAGGCATCGACCTGGGAGACATCATCGTCGATCTCGCTTACGAATACTCGATTCTGAAATATCAGGATATCTATCAGTCGAATGTCAACTATAACACGCGAGAGCGGCATCAGGTCATGATGGAAATTGCATACCGTTTCTAGCGGGGCGAACAAAAATCACACTGTAACCCCGAGATGATTCTGCTCGGGGTCCAAGAGCGAGGTCCCGAACAAAAGTCCCGCTCTTGTCTGCGTACCCTGCCCTGCCGGAGCATTCGGGCGTTTCGCTCGTAAGCGGGATTCATAGAGCGGAACATTTCGGGACAACAGTACAAGCCAATCATGTCACCCTGAGATGTTTCCGCTCAGGATCTAACAACGAGGTCCCGAACAAAAGTCCCGCTCCTGGATTCCGCTCGTCAGCGGGATTCAGAAAGCGAACGATTCGGGACGACGTCGCAGTTGAAGCATGTCACGCCGAGATGTTTCTGCTCGGGGTCTATGAGACAGTGATAAGAGGAGTCATATGAAGAACTCATTCATCTTCGGTCTATTCATCTTGACAGTCATTTTGTTCGGGTCCTGCGCTGAAAACCTTGACCCTCTTTCCCCCGGTTCGACGAATGGGGAATACGCGTTAGGGTTGAAGGCGCTTGTCCCATTAGCCGTTGGTAATGCGTGGACATATAACGTCACGGTGTATGATACTTCAGGAGCACAGCGGAATCAATACACCTACACTCTCAGCGTCAGAGATACTGTAACTGCCGATACGAGCAAGATCCTCA
>JBGPAN010000644.1:0-2659 GCA_041480785.1 Bacteroidota bacterium
ATGAGAAAGCCCAGATTGCTTGTCAAGTCGATAGCGGCTTTGCTCGTCGTTATGAACTCCGTCGTCTATCATGATGTATTCTCCTCTCCCGTGCTGCTTCTCCGCGTGACCGTCATCGACGTTGGGCAGGGAGATGCCATTCTATTGGAACTTCCCAACCATCACACGGTCCTGATCGACACGGGACCAAAATTCATGACGAACGATTCAGGCGAACGGATGATCGCCCCCCTTCTGAAAAGAAAGGGAATTGAGGCCCTTGATGCGATTATCCTTACACATCCTCACGACGACCATATCGGGGGCTGCAGGTACCTTCTGGAGAACTTTAGGGCGGGTTGTTTGATTGTCTCGGATTCAACATCGCCAAGCCGACCGTTCAAGGAGATTCTCAAGCTGGCACGAGAGAGTAGAATCCCGATTCTTCTTGCCCAAGCGGGAGAATCCTTGCAATTTGACCCAACGACACGCATCTTTGTATTGCATGGTGCTCCCCAATCCCGCCCGCGCGACCTTAACGATGAATCAATCGTGGTCAAAGTCGTCTATGGACGATCGACACTGCTGCTGATGGGAGATGCCAGTACACGAGTCGAGGAAGAACTCCTTGACGGTGGCGCTTCAGTTCTCTCCAGCGACGTAATCAAAGTGGCGCACCACGGTGCCGTCACCAGTTCATGCACGGAATTCCTGAGGACAGTAGAACCGACGCTAGCCTTGATCTCGGTTGGGCGTGAGAACAAGTTCAAGCATCCATCGCCTGTGACGCTTTCCCGATGTGAGTCCCTGGGAATTGAAACAAGAAGAACCGATCTTCGTGGAGCTCTCGTGATCACAAGCGATGGAAATCACTTTGAGAGTGTACCGTGGCGCAACAATCATCTGGTTTCATTCTTCTAGTTCACTTCTAATAAGAGGTCTTGTATTCAGCAATGCACTGACACAGTAGAATCGCTGAATGAAGCGGGACGTCGGAGGGAACCATGCGTGAACACATCTTGAGAGCCGGGAGGATATGATGAAGAGACCCATCAAAGAACATTTGAAGCGTTGGGAAGAGGAGCGAGTGAAGCCTTCTCTTGCGAAGTCTCCGGAGCGCAAGAATCCGTTCTCGACTGATTCAGGCATCAACCTCGAGCCTTTGTATATTCCGCCGGAGTCCGAGTACGAATCGCAGCTGGGATTTCCGGGAGAGTATCCTTTCACGCGCGGCATCTATCCGACGATGTACCGGAACCGTCTGTGGACGATGCGTCAATACGCAGGGTACGGGACAGCGGAGGAATCGAACAAACGGTATCACTATCTCATCGATCAGGGGACGACGGGACTGTCGGTGGCATTCGACCTTCCGACACAGATCGGATACGACTCGGATCATCCTTTGTCCGAAGGGGAAGTAGGAAAAGTTGGTGTGGCTGTCGACACCCTGGCAGATATGGAGACGCTGTTTGACGGGATTCGCCTCGATCAGGTGACAACGTCGATGACCATCAATGCAACTGCAGCAACCATCCTGTGCATGTATGTCGCCGTGGCAAAGAAGAGGGGGGCGAATCTCAAAACCATCTCCGGGACAATTCAGAACGACATTCTGAAGGAATACATTGCACGCGGCACACACATTTTCCCTCCGCAGCCTTCCATGAGGCTTGTGACGGATGTTTTCGAATGGTGCAGTGACAACTTGCCGCGATGGAACACCATCTCGATCAGTGGATACCACATACGTGAGGCGGGCGCGACAGCCGTTCAGGAACTGGCCTTTACGCTGACGAATGCCATTGCATACGTCCAGACTGCAGTGGAACGCGGACTTGATGTCGACAGATTCGGTGGACAGCTTTCTTTCTTCTTCAATGCGCACAACAATTTCTTCGAGGAGATTGCAAAATTCCGGGCAGCCCGCCGAATCTGGGCGAAGATCATGAAAGAACGCTTTGGCGCCAGACAGGAAGAGACGATGAGGCTGCGATTTCACGCTCAAACGGGCGGATCGACCCTTACTGCCCAGCAAATCGAAAACAACGTTGTTCGGGTGACCCTGCAGGCCCTCGCGGCGGTACTGGGGGGCTGTCAATCTCTTCATACCAATTCGCGCGATGAAGCACTTGCACTCCCAACTGAAGAGTCCGTCAGGCTTGCCCTCAGGACGCAGCAGATTATCGCCCACGAATCCGGAGTGGCCGATTCCATCGATCCCATGGGAGGATCATATTTGGTCGAATCGATGACCGATGAGATCGAGCGACGGGTCTGGGAATACATAGCAAAGGTTGATGAACTCGGCGGTGCTGTGAAGGCCATTGAGACACAGTTCTATCAGTCACAAATTGCGGAGAGCGCATACAAGTACCAACTCGCAATCGAACGAAAGGAGAAACTCATCGTTGGTGTGAACGATTTTCGCGTCGAAGGTGAGCAAGCGCCGGACACACTTCGCATCGACGAAGATACGCGCGCAAAGCAGATCAGGAAACTTCAGGCGACAAAGGCTGCGAGGGATCGCGTCAAAGTGGAGGAAACGCTGAAGAGACTTCAGAACACTGCTGAGGGTGCGCAGAATCTCATCCCCTCGATCCTCGCCGCCGTAGAAGCATATGCCACCATCGGCGAGATTTCTGATACGCTGAGAAGAGTCTGGGGAGAATACGAAAAG
>JBGPAN010000645.1:0-2659 GCA_041480785.1 Bacteroidota bacterium
CCCTTTGCTGGAGCCTTCGTGAAGAGGCTTCACGACGGAAGGAAACGCAATAGCGCGACGATGCAACTCCTCCAGGGAGGAAATGACATGAAAT
The DNA here is from genome assembly GCA_041480785.1 of Bacteroidota bacterium. GTDB lineage: Bacteria > Bacteroidota > Ignavibacteria > UBA10030 > UBA10030 > UBA9647. The sequence goes on from JBGPAN010000645.1 coordinate 95, forward strand.
TCCGGAGTTGGGATCTTGTAGAAGGAGAGAATCTCTTTTGCGCGCGCTTTGTCAAGGCAGATTCCGAGCGTCACAGGATCAGAACCTGTATACGGAAAGCCGAGCATTTCCAAAACGGCAGGGATCTGCGCTTCTCGGGAGGGTCCCCTCAATCCTTCCGCGATATTGAAAACAATATCGGGTTGAACCTCGAGCAGTTGGTGGGGAGCGTGATCAGTCGCTTCGATCATCGTCACGCTGTGTCGCTCCGCCAGGGCCGCCTTCACGGCGAGAATAGTTGCTTCACTATCCCATTCTGCGTATGTGTCGTGTCTCGTCTCTTGAAGTTTCGTTCGTGATGCTACTGTTACTCCACTCTCTCCAGTCTCTTCGCTCCGAGGATGATTCGAAACTTCATCCGCGTTTTCCTTCTTCATGTTATAGACGAGCGCGACATGCAATCGCGGTAACAAGCAGGTTGATCAACCTTTCAATTGTGGGAGGACGACCTATCAATGAACGCGTAACGCTGATACAAATATAATGTTTTAATCGTCGTTGTCAAGTCTGAGAGCCTCTTTTCGCTCTTCTTTCGCGTTTCATGACTTGACACGAAGTCGCGATCGGACGTGCGCGAGACTTTCATCGCGAGGTCGCGCGACATCGACGAACAGATTTCGGATGGCATCGCGGAGAGAAGCGTTGACCGCCGACGAGACGTCACAAGGGAATACGGAGGTAAGAATCAAGAGAACAACGAGGAGAGAAGATGCGAATTATCCAACGCTACCAAGCGCGAACGCATCTTTGTAGCGTTCTTCGAAGTGCCGCCGCAGCGATTGATGGGCGACGGACCGCAGCTGAGGATCACGGTCGACCAGGCCAAACGCCTCCTTCCGCGCAAGGGAGATGAGATCCCCGTCCTCGATGAGGTTCGCAATCCGGAATTCTGGAAGTCCGCTTTGCCGGATGCCGAAAAACTCGCCCGGACCGCGCAATCGGAGGTCAACTTCTGCTATCTTGAACCCGTCCGTCGTCTGCACCATGGTCTCCAGCCGGGTCTGCGCATTGAGTTTTTCCTTCTTCACTTCGCCGGGCTCAAGCCCTTTCCGGTGTTCGTCGAACCAACCGTAGTTCGCAATCAGGATGCAATAGGATTGATCCGCGCCACGGCCTACCCTGCCCCGCAATTGGTGAAGCTGCGAAAGACCAAACCGTTCCGCGTTCTCGATGATCATGATCGCGGCGTTGGGGACATCGATCCCAACCTCGATGACGGTCGTCGAGACGAGGATCTGAATCTCGCCCGCCTTGAATCGCGTCATGATCTCGTCCTTTTCATCGGATTTCATACGGCCATGGATGAGACCCAACTGGTGCTCGGGGAAGATGCTCGACCGCAGATGTTCGAATTCGATTGTCGCCGCCTTCAGGTCAACTTTTTCCGATTCCTCAATCAGAGGAAAAACAATGTACACCTGACGGCCGCGAGCGATCTCTTCCCTGACAAACTGGTAGACCTTGCCCTTGTCAGCTTCCGTCCGCAGTCCGGTTTTGATTGGTTTGCGGCTCGCTGGCATTTCATCGATGACCGACACATCGAGATCGCCATAGACGGTGAGAGAAAGCGTGCGCGGAATGGGCGTCGCTGTCATGACGAGAACGTCCGGATTGAATCCTTTCTCCCGAAGCATGGCGCGCTGCAGGACCCCGAACCGGTGCTGTTCATCGATCACCACGAAACCCAATTTGGCGAACTTCACGTTTTCCTCGATGAGCGCATGCGTACCGACAACGATGTTCGCCCGGCCGCTATGGATGTCTTCCAGGATATCTTCACGCAATTTCTTTTTTTGTCCCCCGACGAGGAGCCGCACCGTGACGGGCAGATCCTTGAGGTAGGCGGCCAGCGTGCGGAAATGCTGCTCAGCGAGAATTTCCGTCGGGGCCATGAACGCAACCTGATATCCATTGTCGACCGCAACGAGCATCGCCAGCAGCGCAACGATTGTTTTTCCACTCCCGACATCCCCCTGAAGGAGGCGATTCATCGGTTTCGATGATTTCATGTCTCCGGCGATTTCATTGATGACGCGACGCTGAGCTTTTGTCAGTTCGAACGGCAAGTGCTCGGCAAGCGTTCGAGCAAGGCCGCTTTCAATCGTGTATGTGATACCTTTTGTTTCCTGACCAATGCGGCGCTTTCGATACGCGAGCATCAGCTGCAGAAAGAAAAGTTCGTCAAATTTCAGTCGCCTTCGGGCGGCGGCAAGATTCTCGCTCTGTGATGGGAAATGGATCTGCTCGAGCGCCATTCGCAAAGGGAGAAGGCCGGCCCGCGAGCGGATTTCCTCCGGGATGATTTCTTCCACGTTGTGGAGATGACTCTTCAGTGCGTTGCGGATCACGCGGCGGAAACCGCGGCTGTCCAATCCGATGTTCGTGAGGTCGGCGGAAGATGAATATTTCGGGATGATCGATCCGGTGTTGAAGAGTTTCCCCCAATCGGGCTCATCCTCCTCTTCGGCCCCCTTCAGCCGATCAAACTCCGGGTGTGTGAACTGGATCCGGCCGAGTTTGTCGAAG
>JBGPAN010000646.1:0-2653 GCA_041480785.1 Bacteroidota bacterium
GAAAGAAGTGTTTCCGGATACATATTGCCCGCTCCAACCGGAGATCTACAAAATCTATTTCGATGTCCTGGACGAATATATCGATGTCATTCATCCTAAGATGATCCATGTCGGACACGACGAATGGCGGATGGAAAAGGATGAATGCGAGCGGTGCAAAGGCAAGGATTACGGCGAATTGTTTGCGAACGATCTCACGAAGATCCATGATTATCTGGCCAAGAAGGGAATAGCAACAGCCATGTGGGGGGATCATTTGCTGGAATCCGTGCGATCGAAAGATCCCCGCGTCACGAAATCTTCAACAGGCTACGTCTATAAAGTCCCAGGTGGTTTACGCCCGGAGCAGGTGGAGAAACTAATACCGAAGGATATCTTGGTGTTCAATTGGTTTTGGGACGAACGATATGAGAGAAGCAATGACACCAAGCTGTCGAACTGGGGTTTCAAGCAAGTTTATGGAAACATGAGAGCTGATATCATTGATTGGGTCGAAAGAACAAAAGTCCCCGGATTTCTTGGCGGGGCGCCCTCGTCCTGGTCCGCAACAACGGAAAAGAACTTCGGCAAGGATCAGCTTGTGAATTTCCTGGGGTGTGCGAATTTTCTCTGGTCGGAACATCACATGTCATTTGACTCCCTCATCTTCACGATGGAATCGCTCGTTCACGATGTGCAGAGAAACTTCAGTGGCAATATGTCGCCGAGCGATGAGGGATTCAAAGTGAGGACGTTGGATATTTCATCGAAGTTCAACTCAAGCCTCGCCGGAGACGTTGACGAACTCGCTGGGAGGGATGTTGTGTCAGGCGAGGTAAGAGTCGGAAACAAGGTGTTCCATCTCGCCGATACACCGCCGGGTGGAAAACGAGCGATCGTCGCGGCCACCTCAAACCGTGCCTCTGGCGCAAAGGAAGTAACGGAAATACCGATCAATGAAGATGTGAGCAGTATTGTTTTCTTGCATGCGTGTGCGAAGAATGTCGCGAATCGAAAAGTGTACTACAACATCTACAATTTTGATGAAACGGCAGACCTCCTCGGCTGGTACGAAATTGTTTATGAAGATGGATTTGTTGAGACGATACCGATCCGCTATGGCGTCAATATCCTTGACTGGGGCTGGCGTCAACGCATCAAAAGAAATGAGAAAGAGACGATTCACTACAACCAGGACAAGTATGCGTATGCCGCTGATGCTGTCCCAGCGTCAAAGGACGACGCACGGCCGGTGACGTTCTTCGCCTACGAATGGAGGAACACGCGCTTCGGGGAGAAAATAAAACACATAAATCTGAAAACGGTGAATTACGCAAAAAACAATGAAAACGCTGTTTTCCTCTTGGGCATAAGCGTCGTAGAAAAAACGGATATCCTGGAAGCGCTGACCAGAAGCAGAGATTGATGCTTGGGCTGTTCCTTTTTTTGAACACTTTATGGACATGTTCTAGTAAGACATCGCATATGGAACGGAAAAGCTATACGGTCACGAAGAGATCTGATGATGTGAGCGACTTCTCGAAGCCAGAAATCTGGGTTAATATTCCCCCTCTCTTCATCGAAACGTACATGTGGGTGCACAACAACTATGCGCCGAAGGTGAGCGTCAGGATATTCCATACGGACAAGTTCATCTATCTTTCCTATGACGTTCCGGAAAAACGAATAGCGATCAGACACACTGTGTTTGGTTCCGAAGTCTGGAAGGACAGTTGCGTTGAATTCTTTCTCAATCCGTTTCCTGAGAGCTCGGATGACTATGTCAACATGGAATTCAATGCCTTGGGGGTGATGTTGATTGGCGTTGGCAAAGACGGTGATGACAGCAAGAGATACTACTTCAAAGAAACTGAGGTGAAAGGGTTTGAGACCGTCTCTTCCGTCAAGCATCCCGTCGTTGGAAGCCATGGGTCGACGCATTGGTCGCTTCACGTGAAGATTCCCAAGGATTTCTTTGAGAAATACTACGGCAAAGCATTCACCAACAAAAAAGCGATTGCCAACTTCAACAAGTGCGGAGATGAGACGGAGTTTGAACATTACGGCTCCTGGAATGAGGTCGCCAGACCGACGCCCAATTTCCATCTGCCCCAGTATTTCGGGGATCTGATTTTTCAATAGGGAAAAGAACATTCGTTCTGTGAACTGCATGAAGAATAAGTAGAATGGGAGGTCAAATGAAAACCGTTCGGTACGCAATTGTCGGGTTCGGTGGCATTGCTGAAAACAGGATCGCCAAAGAGGGATTCAGATTGGGTACAGCACGATTCAAACCGATACCCAGTGTTCGCTTGGTCGGCGCCACAGACATTGCGGCAGCAAGACAGAGCGCTGCAAAGAAATTGAAATTGAAGTGGTTTGATTCCGTTGATGCAATCTGTGAAAACAAAGATGTGGATGCTGTGTTCATTGCAACGAACAACCTCTCACACTTTCCAATCGCGAAGCAACTCCTTGAAGCACGAAAACACCTGATCATTGAGAAACCCATCACGACCACCCTGGATCACGCCAAGACACTGATAGAGCTTGCTGCGAAAAACGGCTTGAGTCTTGCTGTGGATCACATGATGCTGCACAATGCGTACAACATCAAGGCGCGCCACATTATTCAAAAGGGCGAATTAGGTGACGTCAATCATATTGTGCTGCA
>JBGPAN010000647.1:0-2650 GCA_041480785.1 Bacteroidota bacterium
ATATCCTGACGCATGAGCTGCTTCTCAACCACGGTGACGTAATAATCGTCCCCCATTGAATATACGTCCGTCCAGACTTCCACATTCTCACGGAGTATGTTTGCCGTGAGAACCTCCCGATTGTATCGATTGTCTTCGTGGAGCTCCGTTCTACCTTCAAACAGTATCTTGCCCCCGATTTTCTTGATCGCATTGGAGTAGTTGCGGCGGATCTGCAGCTCACTGGGTACGGGCTTGAGCGACTCTTTTGGACGATAGGTGACAATGCTTACCTTCCCTTCGATTGTCACCAGCGTTTTCCCGTCATAGAATTTGTGGGAATCAAACTCTTTCGTTTCAACGTTCGAGATGTAGTACCCGGGCATCCGGTTGAAGAGGGCTGGGTCCTTTGTGCCCGGTTCATCCTCTTGTGCGAATCCCTTCGAGAGCAGTACGAAGAGTGCGGCAAGAAATAATGCGGCGGGACGCGTGCGAAGCATGTGATGGGTTCCTTTCAGTAATGTGCAGGTGTCAACGGTGTCGGATGGAAAAGCGGTGTTGCTCAGCGGCGGATGATTCTCCGCCAGTCACTATGCGCAAGCAATATAGGACTGAGAATCTGGACATTCAAGCATATCACTATGAGCTGTGTCCCCGGAAGGTCATGCACCATGCATCCTCCCTCTTCTCAAATCGCACTCTCTTATCGGTCACAGTGAAAGAGAGATCGTCACAATCGGGAAAACCAAGATCACTTGTCTTGACATCGGAGTATCTCCCTTGTCACTGTTCCGTTGACCTCTACGGCCATTCGCTCAGTTCTGAGAATTCTCGCCACGCGACGGCGGCAGCCTCCGGGCTCGGCGAATAACGAACGTCAGCGCTTACAGAATTCAAGACGAAAAGGGAGATTCGTGTCTACATCACGTTGATTATTGAGGATTCTCTTGTTAGATTTTCGGGGTTTGATTGAGGTCTCCTGAGCTTATTCTTGGAAATCCATTCTTTGTTCAAATTGAACTCGTCTAAACTCACGGAAGTCTGAACAATGCACTAAGATCCACCAGATGACGGAAGGAGGATTCTTACAATGTCCGACAAGAAAGCCGATCTAGCGGGACCCGGTATCGGAAATTATGAGGAACTGGAAACAATCCTGCCACAGGACTATCGCTCATTTCTTGACCCGAGGCAAACACAAAGGGCGCTCTTCGACCTCAAGGGATACATCGAAGATCACTTGTGCAAGGAACTCAACTTGATGATGGTCCAAGTACCATTGATCGTCGACGTCGAGAGCGGGGTGAACGATCTCTTGGACCGGGATGGTTCGCGCACACCGATCCAATTCCACATCTCAAACGACTACGACAAACACCCGGTTGACGCACAAGTTGTCCAGGCTGCAACGAAATGGAAGCGCGTGGCCCTGAAGCAGTTCGGGATGAAGGTCGGTGAAGGGATTTGCACAGACATGAGGGCAGTCCGAAAGGACTACTTCCTCGATCACGACCACAGTGTCTATGTGGATCAGTGGGATTGGGAAAGGGTAATCACTGTTAAGCAGCGAAACGTCAAATTCCTGAAAGAGGTGGTCGGGAAGATATGGAAGGTTCTCAAAGGAGCAGAACGATACATACAGAAGCGCTATCCAAAGCTGCAAACAAAGAAGTATCCCAACCTGCCCAACGAACTTACGTTCCTGCACGCGGAAGATATTCTTGATATGTATCCTGACCTCCCAAGGAAGGCACGGGAGACGGCAGTGCTGCAGAAATACCCGGCAGTCTTCATCATCGGCATCGGCTGGCCGCTCAAGGATGGGTACCCGCACGAAAACCGCGCCGCAGACTATGATGACTGGGTAACGGAGACAAAATCTGAAGACGGGCAAACAATGCACGGCCTCAACGGTGATATTCTCGTATGGAATCCAGTCACGAAACGCCGCCATGAATTGACATCGATGGGCATTAGAGTCAACGCCGAAACACTGAGAACCCAGCTCGAGATGTCGCACCAGCTCGATTTCTTGAAGCAGCCATATCATCAGGGCATCATCAGCAGTGAACTGCCCCTCAGCATCGGTGGAGGGATAGGGCAATCACGGACCACTATGCTCCTGCTAAAGAAGGCCCACTTGGGCGAAGTAAGTGTATCCGTGTGGCCCAAAATACTGAAGGATATGTGTGCCCAAAAGAAGATCTTTGTCCTGGAGTAATCAGAAGATTCGGGAGAGAAAACTCGAAGGATAAACCTTCCTGGACAGATCTTGGGAACCTGACCGGTCAATGTCCTGCTTACTCGCGTGAGCTACCAAATCGACATCCCAGAAGACGCCAAGCCCGGTGAGAGCCGGGCTTGTTTCTACACGCAGCTCCTTTAGGGTGGTGTCATTCATTGATGTATCATCTCCCAGTATCGTCGTTAACAGCGCAGTTCTCTCCAATTCGTTCATATGTGTGGTGCCAGCGTCAATCAATTCTCATTTTTGATTTTCCCTAACTTCTGCGTATATTTACGGTTGCTGTACAGGGAATCAAGCACCGCCAGACTGAAGTGAAAAAAGGTAGAATGAACAGTACTGCTACTGCATTTCCTCCGAAGCAAAGCAGCTCCCGGCTTTTGGGACTTCCCCGCGAGACTCTCCTCGATTGGTATGAAGACATGC
>JBGPAN010000648.1:0-2645 GCA_041480785.1 Bacteroidota bacterium
CGGGAATCGATTTTCGACGCCACTTGATACGCGATCCGCGCCGAGAAGTTCGCTTTGATGACGCCGGTAATGACGTCGACCGACGGACGCTGCGTCGCGAGCACGAGGTGTATTCCAACAGCACGGGCGAGCTGTGCCAGTCGTGCGATCGGTTCCTCGACTTCGCGCGCCGCCGTAATCATCAGATCCGCCAACTCGTCAATCACAATGACGAGATACGGCAACTTGCGATGTTTCACTGTTTTCGTGTCGTGGAGACGGCCGCTCTTGACCCTGTCATTGTAGTCGGCAACGTTGCGCACGCCTGCCGCAGCAAGACGGTCATACCGTTTCTCCATTTCAATCTCGACGCTCTTGAGGACGAGCACAGCGTTGTTCGGGGTCGTAATGATATCTTCCTCGATGTCGGGCGAGATGGCAAGGTAGTGATTGCGCAGTTTCCCATACTGCGCGAGCTCGATTTTCTTCGGATCGATGATGATAAACTTTACATCGCTGGGGTGTAGACGGTAGATGAGACTCGTGAGGATCGTATTGATCCCTACGCTCTTCCCTGACCCTGTTGCACCGGCAATGAGGAGATGCGGCATCTTTGCAAGGTCGTCGACACAAACTTCTCCCGTAATCGTCTTTCCCATCGCCAGAGGGAGCAATCCTTTGAAATCGCGGAACCGGGATGAATTGATGATCCCGCGCAACGTCACGAGCGCAGGGTTGTGATTCGGGATTTCGACACCCACCGTCCCTTTTCCCGGTATCGGAGCAATGATCCGGATCCCCTTCGCCTTCAGGGCGAGCGCAATATCGTCCTGGAGACTCTCAATCCTGCTGATCTTCACTCCGGTTGCTGGAACAATTTCGTACAGCGTCACCACCGGCCCTGGAGTCACCGAGACGCTTTCGATCTCGACGCCGAAATCAGCCAGCTTCGCACGAAGGAGCTCAGCGTTCGCTTTCAGTTCGCCTTCATCTACTTCTTCGTCACCCCGGGCGACATCCAGAAGTTCGACCGACGGGAAGACATAGTCGATCTCCTCTTCCACATCTTCCGGAGTCTCACGCTCGTCAAAATTCACTTCCTCCTCTTTCAGAGGAGCATTGATGTCTAACGGAACATCGCCTTCCTGCTCAGGAGCTTCCGGTTCCTCCTCACGCAATGTTGGAGCTTCGACCGGGGGCTTCTCTTCGCGAGTGAGTATCCTCTTCGGCACCGGAGGTAGTGGAATTTGCTCCTGCGGGTCGCGTTTGATTTCAACCGTACGCCGGGGAAGAGGGTATTCCTTCTCATTCTTGATTTCGATTTTCGAACCCGATCGTTTTTTCTGAACCCACGCCCAAATCCTTCCAAGCCATTCCTGCAAACGCTCGTAGCTCTGCTGAATATCGAGATCGACCAACAGCGTCAGGACGACCGTCAGGAGGCCGAGGAGGAGAATGAAACTTCCGACCAATCCAATCAGCTTGTACAGCGTGTTGGCCGCGAAATCGCCGACCGTCCCGCTCCACTCCATCGAGAGCATCGGCACTTCACCGATGAGACGAACGGAACCCATGAGTGCGGAAAAAAGGAGTGCGATCGCGACGACGTAGTTCGTCGCGAGGACCAGTTTGTGCAGTTCTTTCTTCCGAAGGATGTACCACGACCACGCTAGCCCAAGGAATGGCAGAACGATGATCGCATAGCCGATCGTCGAATTGATGAACCAATTGGAGATAATCGCGCCAAGAAGGCCAAGGAGGTTCTGCGTGCGATCGGCCTGCGCTTGCAACGCTTCGTCGGGGGTAACGACCTTCCAAAGATCCAGAAACCGTACTTGACCGTTCGCCTGATCTGCGGGTGTGTACGAGACAAGACTCAGCAATAGCATAAAGGAGAAAACAATACCCAGGAACGACCAGATCTGTCGACGACGATCAGGGTTCTTTTTCTTATGCAAACCTTTCGCTGGATTCTGTTGTTCAGGCATGCGAGTCGCGGGCAATTATGCATTCCCCTTGGGCGGCGCTGTTTCGTTTTCCGCAGGTTTGGTCTCTTCACGCCGAAGCTTGATGACATTCCCGCTTAACACTGGCAACACAGGATAGGAATCGACAGCGGTCGCTACTTTGATGTCTTCGAGAAATCCGATTTCAACAAGGTACTTTCCATGCTCGGTGTTCTTCATCAACTTCAGAAGCGATTTGCCGTAGGTCTTGTAGAGTGCCTGTGACGCAAGAGACGAGTCCGTAAGCTCAAGCTTGATTTCTTTGTCAGCCGAAAGCTTGTGCACGATCATGCCGGCACACACCGTGTCTTCGAGGCTGAAATTGCTGACGCTGTTCGCCTTCCCAGCACAGATGACGAGGAAATCCGATTGAGTTTCTTTGATGAACTCAATGACTGTGGAGATATTAACGAATGAACCTATAGCCAGGTTTTGGGCGAAACGGCTCTTGTACATCGCCACCGAACCGTTCGTCGTGCAGAAGATGATCGACTTTCCCTTGACGGTCGCTTCCGTGTATTCCAGCGGCGAATTCCCCAGGTTGAATCCCTGGATCATCTTTCCATTACGTTCGCCGCCGCGGAGCGTCACATCACCAAAGAGACTTCCGGAGATCTTGACGGCATTCTCAATACTCTCGACAGGGATGATTTCGCGCGC
>JBGPAN010000649.1:0-2644 GCA_041480785.1 Bacteroidota bacterium
GCCGCCTCGTGCTCTCCCCGGAACGGCAAGTGTCCTGTCAGCATCTCATACAGCACTACTCCGAACGAGAAAATATCGCTCCGTGCATCCACCTCTCCCCCCTCGATCTGCTCCGGAGCCATATACGCGAGCGTCCCCACCGTGCTCGATGTCTTGGTCAACTTGAGGGAACCCTTGAGCTTCGCCAATCCAAAATCCATCACCTTGACCTGATTCCTCGTGTTGACCATGATGTTGTCCGTCTTGATATCTCGATGAACAACACCCTTGCTGTGTGCTTCCTGAAGAGCTTCACCGATCTGGATCGCGTAGGAGATGAGCGTTTCGAGCTTGATGGTTTGACCTTCGAGTCGTTCGCGCAACGTTTGCCCATCCACGTACTCCATCACGATGAACGGGCGTGTACCCGCCGAAGCATCAGCGTAGGCGGGGCCGTCATGTTCTGCGATGTCATAGATGACACAGACGTTGGGATGCATTACGGCAGAAGCCGCTCGGGCTTCCTGGAGGAAGCGGGCTCTGTCTTCTTCGCTGATGGAGATTCTCTCCGGAAGGAACTTGAGTGCCACGGGGCGGTCAAGTTTGGTGTCGTGGGCTCTGTAAACAACACCCATGCCGCCTTCACCTAACTTCTCAAGAATCTTGTACTGAAGTATTGTCGTCCCGATCATGAGGTCCTCCTGTTGCGTGAGGCGGGAACATAATCGTCATTGTGCGGGTTGGCATGGCCATAGACGCCAGAACAAAGCTACGGCAGTTCAGGTTGAAAGGCAACTGAGAGGAAATCCGAAACACTAAATCCGAAATCTCTGGGCAAACAGCCCGTAAATCCTTAGCTCGAAATCTCAAACAAATCACAAACCCGAAATTCGAAACCTCAAATTGTCACTAGGCTCGATGGCCAAGAGGTGTAACGCTTATGGCTTTCGGATTTCAATTTTGAGATTTCCTTAGTATTTCGAAATTAGAATTTCGGATTTGGACTGTTATTTGGCTGCTGCCTTAATCTTGGCCAAAACGTCTCTTGAATAGTAGCTACAGACACCCTTCTTCGCAACAGGCTTGATCTTCAGATCTGCGATGGCCTTCTTCACCTTCGCTCCAGGAATTGCTAGTTCTTCCGCGATCTTGCCGGCGGTCATGAGATCGGTTTTGTCTGTTTTGTTCATTGAAGACCTCCTTGTCAGTTGGAAATGATAGTTCACTTCATTGCACGGCCTGTGCAGTCTTTGCAGTGACGGTATGGTACACCAACTCACTTTCGTTGCCAGTCCGATCGACTGCCGAGAGTGCTACATTTGAAAGCGTTTCGACACGAGTATTGACGACTGGTTGCTCGCCGCGACGAGCGCGTGGTCTGTCCACAACGGTACGGGATAATGGAATCATGTAGCTCCGATCTGATTTGTTCAGGATCGTATACTCCCAGGAATTGCCGTACTTGTAATATACAACCCAGTGGAAAACGTCACCAGCGTTCTCATGTGTCCAGGACACTGCAAGAAGCGAGTCGTTGATTGTGGCCTGGAGTTTCGGTGAGACTGGGGCATCATCATCAAGCCATGGGGATGGCGGCACGAGAGCAAGCTTTTGATATGGGTTTCTCTTCAATGCTGCGTTCAGCACACTGCTGTCTCTCTGAAATGCTTTCATGCTGAAATGGATATGTCCAGGGGCGTTGTTGATGAAACCACGCTCAATCATGATCTGATTGATGATCTCATCAGCCCCTTTCTCGTCGGTGGATCTGCCGACGATCATCCCCGGCCACAGGTTTCTGTGCTTGTAGTTTTCATCCTTCCACCAGCCTAGCAGAACGGGGAAGCTCTGAGGAATCTGATTTACTGGCCAGTACAGCTGCGGTGACCAGTAATCGATCCATCCTTTGTGGAACCAGAGAACTGCGTCGGCATAGAGGCCGCTGTATTGGTCGAATCCCTGAATCGACGGCGGATTACCCGGTTTCCCGATACCGAACGGGCTGATGCCAAATTTCACATACGGTTTTTCTTTTTTGATGCCTTCATAGACCCGCTGGATAAACGTGTTCACGGCAGCACGTCTCCAATCCTCGCGCGACATCGACCCCCCGGATTTTTGATACTCAGCCCAAGTGTCATCATCAGGGAAGGTCCCATCACCATACGGATAGAAATAGTCGTCGAAGTGAATCCCGTCCACATCGTACCGACGGACCACATCCATAACGACGTTGAAGGAATGATCCTGGACCTCTTTCTTAGCAGGATCCAGCCAATACATCCCATCCTTCAGCTGCTTGGCCAAACCGGGGCGCTTCTTGATGATGGAGTAATCGCTAATCTCCCCGCCTCTTGGCATATGGGCTCTGTAGGGATTGAACCATGCATGGAGCTCGATTCCCCGCTTGTGTGCCTCTTCTACCCAGAACACGAGCGGATCATAGTACGGTTCCGGAGCCTGACCTTGTTTGCCGGTGAGATAGTAGGACCACGGTTCCAGCTGGCTCGCGTACATCGCGTCAGCGTGGGGGCGTACCTGGAGGACGATCGCGTTCAGGTGCAACGCAACGACGCTGTCCAGTATTGCCAGCGCCTCTCTTTTTTGGTCATCAGTCGACAAGCCCGGTTTCGTTGGCCAGTCAATATTCGCGACGGTCGCGACC
>JBGPAN010000650.1:0-2644 GCA_041480785.1 Bacteroidota bacterium
CATGGATATGTTCGATTGCGTGCTGCCGACGCGGAATGGACGAAATGCTAATCTGTTTACGCACAAGGGGGACATCAATCTTCGGAATGCGAAGTACAAAGCCGATTTCACATCTCCCGACGGGGAGTGTGGCTGCTACACATGCAGGAATTTCACAAGAGCGTATCTCCGGCATCTGTTTCTGGTCAAAGAGATTCTCGGTCTGCAGTTGGCCACAATACATAATCTCTCGTTCTATCTTTGGCTGATGCGGGAAGCCCGTGAGGCTATCCTCACGCATCGGTTCCCAGCCTGGAAGAACGAAGTTCTGCAGCGCCTGAATTCGAAGGAAGAGGACACCGGGACCGTCAGTACGTAACTGTAGGCAAAACAATCATTCATGTGAATCAACGGAGGACCCTTTGGAACGACATCTCATCATAGCACAAGCGGCGGCACCGGACTTCAGCATGCTCATCGTCTTTGGTCTGATTTTCGTGATCTTCTATTTCATGATCATCCGTCCACAGCAGAAACGACAAAAAGAGCGTCAGAAGATGCTGGATGCTTTGGAGAAAGGGGACAAGATCCTCACGGCCGGCGGGATCTACGGCACGGTCGTGGGTATCGAAGACAAGACGGTTCTTGTTCAAATCGCAGACAACATAAAAGTGAAAGTCGATCGCGGTTCGGTCGGATCGGTAATAAAAGAAGCCAATCCAGAGGCCAAGAAGTAGGACGGAGGAGCTTGGGGGGCATCGATAGCGATTCTGCCTCGAAGGCAGAGCGATGGGAGATGCCGTTGTGGACAGAGGATTCTTTAGGGGTCATTTTCTGGCCGCCAATCTGGGTGGGGGATTCTGAACACTTTTTTGTTGCGTCTGATATTTTTTTCTAATAGCTTGCTCTTGAAGTGAGCAGAGCCACCATCTCTTGAGACGGAGATGATGGCTTTATTTTTTGTCTCATCGTGTGATGTTAAGCAGAGTGCAGAAAAGTGCTCTGGAGGACTCATGGGAGAGAAGAACAACGGCAATATCTATCTGACGCGCGAACGCGTTGTCGAGCTCGAGGCGGAACTTCGTGATCTAAAGATCCGCGAAAGGAAAGAGATTGCAGCGAAAATTGCAGAAGCTCGTGGGCATGGCGATCTGAGCGAGAACGCGGAATACGATGCTGCAAAGGAAGCTCAGGAACATCTCGAGATCCGGATAGGGAAGCTCGAGGAGACTCTGATGCGGGCACGCGTCATTGAGAGCTCAGAGCTCCCGAACGACAAGGTTTATATTCTCTCCGTCGTGAAACTCGAAGACCTCAAAACAGGCGAAACAACGGAGTATCGTCTCGTTTCTCCTGAAGAAGCGAATTTTGAAAAGAACAAGATCTCAGTGACGTCCCCCTTTGGCGCGGGCCTGATGGGGAAAGTGCAAGGCGATGTGGTTTCCATTCGTGTCCCTGCAGGTGAACTGAAATACAAAATTCTTGAAATCCGCCGCTGACCGTAGAGACGTGGTCGAAAATTCGTGCCAGGAAGACACTGTCGTCCCGAAATGTTCCGCTCTTCGAATCCCGCTTGTGAGCGGAATCCAAAAAGCGGGACTCTTGTTCGGGACCTCGATTTTCAGACCCCGAGCAGAAACATCTCGGGCTGACATGATTGTTTTTGTGCCTTTGTGGCCAATAACTTGAAAACGACAACTACGGTTGCACACTATCTTCAAAGACCTTTTTCTTCAAATCCTTCCCTGATGTATCTTCTGAACAGCCCATAGTCGCTCATATGCCAACGAACCTCGAAATCAAAGCCAAATACCCTTCGCTTGCTCAGGCCAGAAAGATCTCAAGAACTCTTGGCGCCAGGTTTAGCGGCACTTTGAAGCAAACGGACACGTACTTCAAGGTGAAGCATGGGAGACTGAAACTCCGTGAAATCAACGAAAAAGAGTTGGAACTGATTTACTATCGCAGAGAGAATGCCCCAGGAAGTCGATATTCCGACTACACGGTTCTTGAATTGCAGAAGAAAGAGGCGGCAAAACGGGTTCTCAATTCACTTTTTGAGACGATGGTTGTTGTGAAGAAAAAGAGGGATTTGTTTCTGTACAAGAATTCCCGCATCCACATTGATTCTGTTGCGGGGCTCGGGGGATTTGTTGAGTTTGAAGTTCTGGTAGTTCGGGGAAAGAGACAGGCTCAGCAGTTGATGCGGTTTTTGCGCAGCAAATTCGGAATCCATTCGTCGTCATTGATCGCAGGTTCGTATAGCAACATGCTGCTCAAGCAGTAATGAGTGGTACAATATATGTTGCACGGTGCGAAATTTTGGAAAGTTCGCGCTTGACTTTCTGGTCTGAGGGGTCTATATTTTCAGTGTCCAGTTCGTGTGGACACCGCAGGGTGACAGAAATAAAGTTCTTGATTTGGCAGTCGAACTTTGATATATTTCAGTCACCTCTTGCGGGAATAGCTCAGTTGGTAGAGCGCAACCTTGCCAAGGTTGATGTCGCGGGTTCGAATCCCGTTTCCCGCTCTGTCCCGAACCCTGTAGAGGGGGGAAGGGACATCTGGCAAGCAGTTGTCAAGCACTCTGTTTGTCAGAACTTCCTCTATGAACTTGCCCCGTTGCCACAAACTCCCACCAGGCAACGGGGTCTTTTTTTGTGGA
>JBGPAN010000651.1:0-2634 GCA_041480785.1 Bacteroidota bacterium
CCGTACGGGTTGTTGATGCTCATTCCGTTGAGCGTATAGGCGATCTCGTTTGCATAGCCGCCGCGGATGTGGATGGATCCATCGTCGGCTACCGTGACGCCAGCCTGCAAGCCAATAATCTGGGAGAGATCGGTCACGGGCAGGTTTTCGATCACATCGTTCGAGATGGACGCAACCGGGTTTGTCAGATCTTTGCGGATCAGTGGGGTACGTTCTCCCTGTACCACAACAGCCGCAAGCTCAATGCTCCCTTCTTGAAGCGCGAAGTTGAGGGGTGTGGTGAAGTCGACAGAGACTCGTACGTTCTGCACAGTCATCCTCTTGTAGCCGATGAGACTGGCTGTTGCGGTATAGAGTCCGGGAGGTACATTCAGAATGACGTAGTTGCCGTCAACGTCGGTTGCCGCGCCAAGCGTGGTTCCATCGATCATGACGCTGGCTCCAGGGAGCGGCTCCTTGGTTGTCGCATCCGTCACTTTGCCGGCAATCTTGCCTCGATCGCCTGCAAGAGCGCCTATTGACCACGCGCAGAGAGCAACGCCCAGAAGAAACAAGATTCGCGAGAAGCTCATGCTTGTACCTTTTCGAAAATAGGAAGGAGGAACACGATGACTTGAGAGAAAGCCGACGACGGTGGAGCGCTGCAGGATACTGATCAGTTGAGGAAAAGCCTCTCATCGCCTCCGGCCGCATGACGAAAATTCCTGGGATTGGAGAGGTTGCAGCCATGACCGTCCGGCCGAGAAAAATATAGAGATTTCGGGAGGGTGAAGCAAGAAAAAACTTGACTCTGTGTGCGAATTGTGTGATTTTTTATGGCAAGTCACATCAGTCTTACCTCCCCCTCGTATGCTTTCCGCCAAAGAGGTGACATGCGAGGTCGATCATATCCACATACGAGTGTTCTTTCGCAATCATGCGCGCGCTGGAGTATCTGGCAGCGGTGTCATTCATTCCTCTATCTTTCTTTCTTTGTCTGAAAGGAGACCCTCATGAAATACTCTGCACTGTTTCTGGCCGCACTTTCTTTGCTGGTGATGGCTTCCGGCACAGCCGTAGCCCAATGGCAGTGCCTCTACGCGACCACTGATGACACGCCAAATGGAACGGGCTACGCCACCCAGTCTGTTGGAGTCATTTCCGAGAACATGTTTGTCGCGCTCGTGATGACACCCAACTTGCGGAATTACATGATTCCGTATGCCAAAGCGGACTCCACTCATGGGAGAATCAACTTCGTCGGTTACGGAGGAGCCGCGACCTCAGGAGTCTATCAGACCTGGAGTGACGGAGCGTTTGACCAGGTGGCGCTTCGGAATGCTACCAAGCTTTTTGCGCGGCCAGACAGCACCATCTATGTTGCCAACAATGATCCGGAGCACAATATTCTGGTCTTCAAGTTCACGGGCGACACGGTCAAAGCCGTTCCTCCATTCCGGCGGCAGCCGACGGGGGCAAAAGGGATTTACGGCGTTGCGGTGGACAACAACGGGTATGTCTACGTCTCGATCGATACTTCGATTGGCGTGACCGACGACATCAAGATCTACAAGCCGGTCAGCCAGTGGAACGATGCACACACCGACCTGCCCCTTCGCACGATCAACCTTCCTGATGGGGTCTATAAAGGAATCACTGTATCGCCGAATGGCAGTTCTCTCTATGTTTCCGATGCAACGAATAGAAGGATCCTGAAGTTCCCGGGATCCCCGACAACCGGATACACACAAGTCCCTAGCTTCTCATTCCAGCTTGGGGCAGGGGACACTGCTTTGGTGGCAACGACGCTTCTCCCCATCCCGATCCATCTTGGCTACCTCTCGCCAAACAATATTCTCTTTGCGGCCGTTGACATTCTTGGGTATTCATCAGCGACGTATGGAACGTATGACTACGGTCGCATCTTCCTGCTGAACCCCAACACCGGGGCACGGGTGTCAAGCGATTCCTCTCTCAGCATCATCGACGTTGCCAAATGGAATCTAAAGATGACGGGAGTCTACAATAATCGGCCAAATAACACCTTGGGTAATGCATCGGGATATACGTCGACGTTCGATGTGGCATTCGACTCAAAAGGACTCCTCTATAGCCAATCATATTTCGGTTGGAGCGTTGAGAAATGGAAGTATTCGGGAACCCTCCCCACCATAGCAACCAGTGTCGAGCGAACGAGCGGGAGCATTCCAGAGTCTTTTGGTCTGATGCAGAACTATCCTAATCCGTTCAATCCGACAACCAACATCGAATTTCGAATGTCGAATTCCGGATTCGTGACGCTGAGGGTAGTTGATGTGCTCGGTAGAGAAGTAGCAACGCTCCTGAACGAGGATCGACAGGCGGGTATCTACAGAGCGACCTGGGACGCATCGAAACTGCCGAGTGGAGTGTATTTCTACACGCTCCGCGCCGGCGACTTTGTCGAGACAATGAAGATGGTCTTAACAAAGTAGGGAGGTTCGTTTTTCTTGCTACAGGACGCGACGCTGAGGCTTGACCCCGGCGTCGCGTCGTCGCTTGGTGGTATGCCAGGCATGGCACAATGACTTGGGGGTGCAAGTCCCCTATGGACCTCGATGATGGGAACCATTAGCCGAACAGCAAGGGTGTCCATCGTGAGATGGAATCTGAAGG
>JBGPAN010000652.1:0-2633 GCA_041480785.1 Bacteroidota bacterium
ACCATGTTCGAAGGCACGTAGTATTTCTTGAAGAAAGCAACCGCTTCATCGTGCGTGATGCCTTCGAGGTCTGAAATGTGACCGATCACTGGCTCCTTGTAGGGATGCGACTTGTACGCAACGGCAAGAAATTCTTCGACCAGTTTGCCGATGGGGCTGCTTTCGGTGAGCATTCTACGTTCTTCCATGACAACGTCTTTTTCTTTGTAGAAGTCGCGAATGACCGGATCGAGGAAGCGAGCCGATTCGAGGGAGAACCAGAGCTCGAGTTTGTTCGATGGGAGGCTGAAGTAGTACTGCGTCGCGTCTGCTCCCGTGCTTGCGTTGAGCCCGACGCCTCCCTGCTCCTCGATAGCTTTGTCGAATTCCCCGTTCTCCACGAGAGCCGATGCAGCTTCCTGAGATTTCTCAAATGCATCGCGGAGTTGCTTCAGCTTCGTCGAATCGGCTTTTGGCCCCTTGACCTGCTCGGCCCTCCATGCTATCCACGACTTGTCCAATGCTTCGAGGGCGACTTTCTCCTTTTTGTAGTCTTTTGTGCCGATGTCCGTCGTCCCCTTGAAGGCCAAGTGCTCGAAGATGTGAGCGAGCCCAGTGATCCCTCGGCTCTCGTTCACTGCGCCGACATTGACATAGGTGTGGAACGAAACCACGGGCGCGTCGTGCCGTGGAAGAATGAGGAACTTGAGTCCATTGTTCAGTGTATGCTCGACGACCTGGTTTTGAACGGCTTTGAATCCGTCTTGAGCAGGAAGCACCCAGGGCACGAGCGCACACAGAAGGAGAAACCGAACGGATGTTCTTCGCATATCGTTTACTCCTCAGACAGGTGATAATTACGATGGTTGCTTGGGTTTTCGATGTTCGAGGTCTTTGCGGACCTTTTCGGCGAATTGCTGATACACCAGAGGGGATTGAGCGAGGACCTTCAACTGATTCAAAAACAGTTCCCGCGTCAGTCCGTTTTTCGACAAGATGGAGTCGACCTCCCGCCGATAGGCGATCGAGTCCGGTTGCGAAAGAGAAGCCCTGTAGTCTTCGCTCAACAGGAGAAGTCCTGCATAAACAGGCACGAGCTTCTCGTCGTCGGGAGTCAGGTTCTCCTTCCGCTTTGCGCAACCGCACATCAGCGTGAGGATTGTGAAAAGTACCAGAAAAGCGGGGATCAAATGACGCATTGTGGCCTAAAGTACCAAACGAAAGCAATGGAAGCAAGCCGCTCGTGTCTTGCAAACAGCATGTCGAAGACGTATATTAGATGCGAGTTGCTGAGCAGTTAGTCGATATGTCAGCGAATTCCAGCATGTAACCCGACAAAAATCTTCGAGAGGATTGTATGAACGAAGCCTCCAAAGCTATTCTCGTCAACACCGTCAAAGAGTGGAGCAAATTCACTGGAGACCGCGACAAGTTCTTTCTCGTAGCCTCAGAAGTGGCGGACCTGGCACGCCGTTGCGTTCAAGACAGCATCGCATTTTTGAAGACGCAGAACATTGATGCCGAAGCCGATTCGTGGGAAACGATGAAGATCATGAAAATCTCCGTCCACATCGACCCGGTGATCGAAGCCAATTTCCCAAACATCAAAGCAAGCGTCATGATGAAGTGTGCCGGTGCTGCTCGTGCCATCATCATCAATCCTAATATGACCATCTCCGCTGGTGGAAGCCCGGTACCGTATGAGACCTTGAAAAAGGGAATCCCGCCCGGATTCGAAGCGAACGCCGCCGATTTTGTCCGTGATGCATTCCTCTTCATCGCCCGAACCGGAGGGAAGGAACAAACGACGTAGCATTTTCGATTTCTGATTTTTGATTTATGATGTATGATTGTGGTAGAAGCAATGAATGCTGATGAGTTGCGCCGTCGTATCAAAACGCTTGCAGTGAACGTGATCAATTTCGTTGAAAGCCTTCCCCGAGGTAGGTCGGTAGACGTCATTGGGAAGCAATTGATCCGATCAGCGACATCTGTTGCCGCGAGCTATCGCGCTGCTTGTCGTTCGAGGTCGCGTGCAGAGTTCATCAACAAAATCGGTATCGTGGAAGAAGAGGCTGACGAAACACTCTTCTGGATTGAGATGCTTACGGCCACAAACGAAGTGAATCCTTCCTCAGTGAAGGGGATGTTGGACGAGGCTGATCAACTTCTGAGAATCTTTGCTGCTACGCAAATCGCCGCAAAAGCGAACAGGCGGACGAATTAAGACGCCAGCGACACTCTACGCAAATCATCAATCAGAAATTCGATATCATAAATAGCGCACATGCCATTCAACCTGATTTCCGAGTATCAGCCCAGCGGCGACCAGCCTGAAGCGATCAAACAATTGATCGAAGGCGTCGTGCGTGGAGACCGTTTCCAAACCCTCCTCGGAGTGACAGGCAGCGGGAAGACCTTCACGATTTCGAACGTCATCCAGAGCATCAACAAGCCTGTGTTGGTCCTCTCCCACAACAAAACGCTCGCGGCTCAACTGTACAGCGAGTTCAGAGGGTTCTTTCCGAAAAATCGGGTCGAGTTCTTCATCAGCTACTACGACTACTACCAACCGGAAGCTTACGTGCCCGTAACCGACACGTACATCGAGAAGGATGCTTCCATCAACTACCTGATTGATAAGATGCGCCACT
>JBGPAN010000653.1:0-2621 GCA_041480785.1 Bacteroidota bacterium
ACCCCACGGTACTCTCTCCACTTCCTGTCAAAGTCAATCGCCTGTGCTGCCTCCCTCAATACTTGTTTCAGGCTCACCGTATGATTCAGCTTTTGCCCTGTTGCAGTGACGGCGTAGTTCTCGAATCCGTTCTTCAGACGGATTTCCAGCGGCGACGTACCGACCTGCTCCGCAAGTTCGTCCATCATCGATTCGATGGCAAAGTTGACTTGCGGAGATCCAAATCCCCTCATCGCGCCCGTGTAGTTGTTGTTCGTATAGGCGGCGTAGACATCGGTCTTAACGTTTTCGCAGTAGTACGGACCGGTCGCCTGAACCACCGACCGCCACGTTACGAACTGGCTCATTGAAGAATATGCGCCGCCGTCAGCAATACAGCGGATTTCCATCGCTGTGATTGTGCCGTCCCTCCTGGCGCCCCATTTGTAATACATCACATAGGGATGTCGTTTATAGCTCTCCAGCATTGATTCTTCGCGCGTGTTCACCATCTTGACAGGCTTGCCGGTCTTCATTGCCAGAAGGGCAGCACGGCAGCACATCGATGTCATCACTTCATCTTTGCCGCCAAAAGAACCACCGAGTGTAGCCTGGATGATCTGCACGCGATTCAAGGGGATGTTCAAGGCATCAGCGACCGATCTGCGGCTGGAGAAAAGGTTTTGCACCGAGCCGGTGATCTTCACCCCTCCCTGTTCAGCTGGCTCAGCAAGTACACATTCGGGCTCAATGTAGGAGTGCTCCACGAACTGTGTTTTGAATTTCCGTTCGATGACGAAGTCCGCTTCCGCGAATCCTTTCTCAATATCTCCTTTGCGGACTTTGTGGTGAACAAATTCATTCTTATCGTCATGAATGACCGGCGCCCCGGGCTTCATCGCCTCTTCCGGGTCGGACACTACGGGAAGAGGCTCGTACTCGACCGCGATGAGTGCGATTGCCCGCTCGGCAGTTTCCTTTGTCACAGCGGCGACGAGCGCGATGCCATCTCCCAGATAGCGGACGCGATCTTCTGCGAGGATCTGCTGGTTCTTCAGTACGGTTCCGAATGTCTTGCTGCCGGGGATATCCTTCGCAGTCATCACAGCCTCCACACCGGGGAGGCTCACCGCCTTTGAGATGTCGATGGAAAGGATCTTGGCATGCGGATGCTTTGAACGGAGCACCTTTCCCCACAGCTGATGCCCGACAGTGTAGTCCTCGGCAAACTTTGCCCTCCCTGTTACTTTTCCCCAGGCATCAACGCGACGTTCGGACTTGCCGATGATTTTGTGCTTATCTACCATGCGTCCGACTCCAGAGCTTCTTCGCCACTTTTGCCGCTTTCTGCATTGCGTCGTTTTCGTCAATGCCTATGAGTTGCTTGTTCCAAACGATCCTGTTCCCGTTCACGATCACATGCTCAACCATCGACGAGTTCATGCCGAACAAGAAGTGACCGAGGAGATTACGGGACGTTAAGGGAGTTGGGGGAGAGTACCCGAGCACGACGAGATCGGCAGGGCACCCTTTCTGCAGCGTTCCGAACGGACGGCCAAAGAACTCGGAAGCCAGCCGCTGGCCATTGTGAAGCATTTCGGGAAGTCTGGAGAATCCAACCGGCGACTCTGACTCAGCGTTTCGGAAATAGCCGAATTTCGATTCTTCGAACATGTCGGCGGGAAATCCATCCGTTCCCAATGCCGCGTGTTCGCCGTACCAATTCAATGGTGCGTGACCGACTGCGTTGTTCATGTTTGACCTTGGATTGTGAATCATCCACGCGCCGGATTTCTCGATCGTGGCCAGCTGTTTCTTCGAAAGGTGAACGCCATGCACAACGAGAGATTTCTTCCTGAGGATGCCGAATTTCTCGAGCCGCTGAACGATGTCTTGCTTATGGTGCTTCCTGGCGTCCACAACATCGGCTTTGTCTTCCGCCACGTGAATGTGCACCCCGCAATCGTACATTGCGGCGAGCTCACCAAGCCAGACAAGAGAATCGTCACTCAGAGTAAACTGCGCATGCGCGCCGATCGTCCCACGAAAATGTGCGTTGCTTGTATTCTCCGTCACAAACCGTTCGTTCTCTTTCAAACCAAGGTCACGTCGCCTCTTCCCGCCTCGATCCGTAGTTTCGTAACAGAGTATCCCCCGCGTACCAACCTGACATAGCGCGTGTTTGATCAAATCGAGTGAGCCGGAAACGAAATTTGGGGAAGCGTGATGGTCGATCAACGTCGTCGTGCCGAACTTAACCGCTTCGATCGCACCCACGAGGGCACTATAATAGATTGCCTCTTCATCCAAAGCCTCGTCCAGTTTCCACCAAACCTTTTTCAGGATTTCCACGAAATTCCTTGGTGCCGACGATGGCGGCGGCATACCGCGGGACAAGGCTGAATAGAGATGTGTGTGCGAACACACAAAACCTGGCATGACAATTCTGTTCTGGAGATCAACAACTTCGTCATCCTGTTTCGGTCTCAGGTGCCGGGCACGATCGACGATCCCACCGTCAGCAATGCGGATATCGCATTTCTCGATTGCCGGCGGAATCAGCGTGATTGTTTTGGTATTTTTGAGGAGAAGGCTCACGTGCCTCACATTCAAACGAGGGAAAGCTTTGACAAATGTTGTTC
>JBGPAN010000654.1:0-2604 GCA_041480785.1 Bacteroidota bacterium
GTCGAAGGTGTGCTTGCGGAATCTCTTTTCGTAGCTGTCAACGGTGTGAAAATCCATCCCACCGTGCAGGCTGTCGACTTAAAGGAAATACGGATTTCATATGTCTCGGCAGTTCCCTTCGATTATTCAACTGTCATCTCCGTCGACGTGCAGGTGCCAGACCGTGCAAAAATTCCCCATCTGCTGAACTATCACTATCAATTCAAGATAAAAGCGAAAACGATCTACAACGAGATGCTCTCGGAGAATTCCATCTCAGACGGACAACTCTTCAAAACCGGAAACTGGACCGTCTCTACCGAGGACGTTTCGATGCCGGAATTGAACCACGGAGTAATGATCTCTGCAAAAGATTCTTTGCAGGATCATCGCATCGTCATTCATCCCTTCGTGAAAGAAGAAGGAAACTATGTTGTTTCTCTCACTCTGCCGCGACAGGAAAACGGTTTGAACGCGAAGTATGTTGTCAGGAATTCGTTTGGAAAGTCCAAAGAGAAGTTCATAGAATACACCCGGAATTACGAGAGCGCGTGGTATCAACTCGGAACAAGTGCAGTCTATTGTTCTGCTGGTTCTCCATCGACGGCATCCATCGAGATTCAACCGGTGCCGGGCTTCACGACCATGATGATGCTCGATGCAGTGCGTCTGGAAAAGCAGGATCCGATGCTTCCGCCGGCAATGCCGGAATTGAAAAGTGTCCGCCGCATTTCTGATGGAAGAATAGAGGTCCAATGGTATCCTGCTTTGGAAGGAGGCCTCCTCGGCTATCGTGTTGTCGGAAGCAGCGATGGAAAGACGTGGACCGATACGGTTGCGAACGAGAGTACGTTGAAGTCAGACGACACAGTGCTCACACTCCACTCCCCACCCGGGAAGGGAGTGCGCTACTATAGAATCGTGGCAGTTGACACACAACGGGTGGAAAACGACAAAGGAGGTTTGGACTATCTGCTCAGCGAACCTTCTGACGCGTACGGCGTCTCATACGGAATCGAAAACCATATTCTCGTGGTGGACAATTTTGACCGGGTAGGCAGCTGGCCCTTCCGACAACATTCATTCGTGCGAAACTATGGCGATGCCCTCTGGAGTTTCGGCGTTGGATGGGAATCTGCCGTGAATGATGCGATCGAATCCGGAGAAATTCGCCTGGAGAATTACGATATTGTGATGTACATGTGTGGCGACGACAGCGATCGCGATGAGTCGGTGTCGAACATCGAACAGCTGCGTTTGCTGCGCTATCTCGAGAATGGCGGGAAACTCTTTATCTCCGGGTCAGAGATCGGATATGACTTGGCAAGACCCGGAAGGCCGGGTATTGCACTCTACAACAAGATCTTCAAAGCAATCTACCAAGGGGACGATTCGGGCATACGGGAATGCAGCGGGGCAAACGGATCGGTGTTTGCAGGATTGACGTTCACATTCGGCGCCGTTACTGAGGATACCTATCTCGAAGATTTCCCCGACTATGTTGCACCGGCAAACGGAGGTTTGACTGTTCTCTATTACAGGAACTCCACCAAAGTTGCAGGGGTCTCGTTTGCGGGGAGTTACGGGGTCGACACATTGCGTCATGCGAAGCTGGTGTATTTTTCATTTCCGTTTGAGACGATATATCCTGCGCCAAGCAGGTCTCTTGTCATGAATCGGGTCATGGAGTATTTCGGCGTTGTGAGCGTCGTTCAGGTCGTCTCAACATCAGTTCCGGAAGAATTCTTTCTTGAACAAAACTATCCCAACCCGTTCAATCCGTCAACGACAATCAGGTTTTCAATTCCTCGAGAATCGTTTGTACATCTCCGGGTGTTCGATCTTCTCGGACGAGAAGTCGCCACACTGATGGATGAAAAACGCTCACCGGGAAGGTACAGCGTACAATGGAATGCGGAGGGATTTCCGAGTGGCGTGTATTTCTATCGCCTGAATGCTGGCTCGTTTGGTGCGACGAAGAGACTTGTTCTGCTGAAGTGACCGTCCACTGGATCGCAGAGTTCAAACAACACCGCTCCCCTCTCAGAGCAGTGGCTATGCTTCGTTTGAAGATTTGGAGTAACAAAATTTCTTCAACACGTGTTCTTGCGCCTGACATACGGTGAATATCGAGAAAGAACAACCCGGTGACAGCGGAAGAATTAAACTTCACATTGGCGCACAAGCCGGGGTCACGTCTCCGGAGAACAGCCAGTACGCTTGGGCAAAGGAACATATCGGAATGAAAAAAATCGTCACAATTATCGCGCTATTCTCCTTTTCTCTGTCCGTTACAGGATGCTACACTCATAGCTTCGTTTCGAAATCTGAAATCGACAAACATCCGGACGGTATCATACTGGAAGTTGCCACCACGAAGGGAGATCTCCTCAAGTTCCTCGGCAACAAAGAAAGCGAAGCAAGAATTGAGGACCAGAAGATAGTTGGAAAAACCGTCGAGGGTCAATTCGTGAACATCCCTTTGGATGATGTGAAGACATTTCATGTCGAGGAGTTTAGCACGGCGAAGACAATCTGGCTGGTTGCGGGAGTTGGCACTGTCGCAGGTCTTCTGTATGCCTTAGCCTATTGGGGATCCAAAGTTGTCGGGACCTCTCTTTAGGA
>JBGPAN010000655.1:0-2602 GCA_041480785.1 Bacteroidota bacterium
AGAAACTTGAGGGCTCTTGTAGCGCGGTTCATTCATCTATCTCAGAAGGAGTGGTTGAATTGAAAAACCAATCCAATGGCACGAACGGTCGAATTTCATTCGGCCGCATCCTATCGGTTATTGAAACCCCAGACCTGCTCAACGTCCAGACGGATTCCTTTCACAGGTTTTTGCAGGCGGATGTTCCGCCACATCGACGGAAGAAGTTTGGTCTGCAACAGGTATTCGAAATGAACTTTCCGATCACCGACGCCCGCGAGAATTTCCTTCTGGAGTTCGCGGAGTACTACGTCGAGAAACCGAAGTACTCGGTGGTCGAGTGTCAGGAGCGGGGATTGACATACTCCGTTCCGCTGAAAGCAAAGTTGCGCCTCTCCTCAAAGCGGGAAGGGAGCCAGGAATTTACCGATACCGTCGAACAGGAAGTGTACCTTGGAAATCTTCCTGCTATGACGATGCGTGGAACGTTCATCATCAACGGAGCGGAACGCGTTGTCGTGAGCCAGCTCCATCGCTCTCCCGGCGTTTTCTTCGGCGAGTCCGTTCACCCGAACGGGACATTGATGTATTCTGCCCGCATCATCCCCTTCCGCGGATCGTGGGTTGAATTCTCCACGGACATCAACAATGTGATGTATGCCTACATCGACCGCAAGAAGAAGTTTCCTGTCACGACGCTCCTGCGCGCGCTGGGCTACTCTTCGGATGATGAAATCCTCGATCTCTTTGAACTCGTTGAAGAAGTCGAAACGAACAAGGTCAACCTGAAAGATCTCGTGGGCCGCACGGTGTGCAGCGATGTGTTCGACAAGAAGACGGGCGAAATCTTCATCAACAAAGATGCAAAGCTGACGGAAGACAACATCAAGCAGATCAAGAAGTCGGAGATCAAGAAAATCCGCCTGCTGAAGTCGGAAGCAACCACGGGTTCTGTGATCGCGAACACGATTCTCCGCGACGTCGCACGCTCCGAGGAAGACGCTCTTGAAACCATCTACTCGCAGCTTCGTTCCGGTGAAGCACCGGATCTCGACACAGCGAAGAACCTCATCGACCGCCTGTTCTTCAACCCGAAACGCTATGACCTCGGTGACGTCGGTCGGCATCGCATGAACGCGAAGCTCGGACTGAGCATCAAAGAAGATGTGACAACGCTGACCCGCGAAGATATCGTGGCCATTGTGAAGTACCTGATCGATCTGCAGCAGGGCAAGAAGAACGTGGACGATATCGATCATCTCGGCAATCGTCGCGTCCGTACCGTCGGCGAGCAGCTCGCGCAGCAGTTCAATGTTGGTCTCTCGCGCATGACCCGAACGATTCGTGAACGTATGAACCTTCGCGACAGTGAGACGATCACACCGCAAGACCTCGTGAATGCGCGAACGATCACCAGTGTCATCAATGCGTTCTTCGGGACTAACCAGCTATCGCAGTTCATGGATCAAACGAATCCGCTCGCGGAGATGACGCACAAGCGTCGTGTATCAGCCATTGGACCCGGCGGTTTGACGCGTGAGCGCGCTGGCTTCGAAGTTCGCGACGTCCACTACACGCACTACGGCCGGTTGTGCCCGATCGAAACACCGGAAGGCCCGAACATCGGATTGATATCGTCCCTGTGCATCCATGCCCGCATCAACGATTTCGGATTCATCGAAACACCGTACCGCAAGGTAAAAGGTGGAAAGGTCACCGAGGAAATTGATTTCCTCGCAGCGGAAAAAGAGGATGAGGTGACGATTGCTCAGGCAAACGCCCCCTTGGATGACCGCGGACGCTTCAAGGAAGACAGAGTCAAGTCACGCTTCCAGAGCGACTATCCCCTTGCTGAACCCGACAAGATTCAGTACATGGACGTGGCGCCGAACCAGATTGTGAGCGCAGCGGCAGCATTGATTCCGTTCCTGGAGCACGATGATGCAAACCGCGCTCTGATGGGCTCGAACATGCAACGCCAGGCTGTGCCGTTGTTGACACCGGATCCGCCTATCGTTGGCACCGGTCTTGAAGAAAAACTCGCCCGGGATTCCCGGACGATCATCGTTGCTGAGCGCAACGGTATGGTCGAGTCTGTCACAGCGGACAGCATTATCGTTCAATATGACATCGACGAGAACAGCACGGAAGCCATCATCAGCTTTGACGATAAACGCCGTGTAGAATATAAGCTCACCAAGTTCTTCCGCACGAACCAGGATACCTGCATCAACCAGAAACCGGTCGTACAGGAAGGAGATCGCATCAAGCGCGGCGATGTTCTCGCAGACGGTTGTGCGACCAAAGAAGGCGAACTGGCACTCGGACGCAACGTTCTGGTGGCGTTCATGCCGTGGAGAGGGTACAACTTCGAAGACGCTATTATCATCAGTGAGCGCATTGTCGCGGAAGACGTCTTCACTTCAATTCACATCGAGGAGTTTGAGCTTCAGGTTCGAGACACGAAACGCGGCGAAGAGGAACTCACCCGTGAAATTCCAAACGTCAGCGAGGAGGCCACAAAAGACCTCGACGAGAACGGAATTGTCCGTATCGGCGCTGAAGTGAATGAAGGGGATATCCTCATTGGAAAGATCACGCCAAAAGGTGAAACAGACCCGAC
>JBGPAN010000656.1:0-2592 GCA_041480785.1 Bacteroidota bacterium
CACCATCTTCACGTTTGTCTATTATCGGTGTCCGGGAATTTGCAGCCCACTCCTGAACGAGTTGGCGAAAATGGTTGACAAGATGGACCTGGTGTTGGGGAAGGATTACCAGATCCTTACGGTCAGTTTCGACCACCGCGAGAAACCCGAGATAGCCGCAGAGAAGAAGGTGAATTATCTCGACCTTGTCGGCAAGCGGACCGATCCGAAAGGGTGGAGGTTCCTGACGGCTGACAGCATGAGCATACAGCGCCTGACGGATGCTGCAGGCTTCTATTTCATGAGGAGCGGCAATGACTATGTTCATGCGGGAGCTCTTATTGTCGTTTCTCCGGACGCGAAAATCACTCGGTACATCAACGGGATCAAGTACCTGCCGTTCGATGTGACGATGGCAGTCTACGAGGCTTCGACCGGCAAAGTCGGTCCGACGATCGCAAATCTTCTTACTATTTGTTACAGCTACGATCCCGAATCGCATTCGTATACTTTGAATATCGTCCGCATTTCAGCAATTGTCATATTGGTCCTCGTGGGAATCTTCGTGTTCGTATTTCTCGTGAGACCAAAGAAGAAGCAAGCAGAAAGGTAACCTAGGCATGGCTACAGCCGTTGCAGCACACGTGGTGCCGGAACCCGATTTCTATCACACGCCGTCGAAACACAAAGGAGTCTTTGCCTGGATCCTCAGCACTGATCACAAGCGTATTGGCATCTTGTACCTCTTCAGTTTGCTGACCTTCTTCCTGATCGCTGCCACGCTTGGGGTGCTGATGCGTCTGGAGATGCTCACTCCCGGCAAGACGATCGTTGAACCTCAGACCTACAACACATTCTTCACGTTGCACGGGATCATGATGATTTTCTTGTTCATCATCCCGGGTCTGCCGGCCGTCTTCGGCAATTTCATGATGCCGATCATGATCGGCGCTAAGGATGTGTTCTTTCCGCGGCTGAATCTCCTCTCATGGTGGCTCTTTCTCGCAGGTGGCTTGCTCGCCTTGACCAGCGTCTTCCTGCCCGGAGGTGCAACGGATACAGGTTGGACGTTCTACGTCCCGTACAGCATCCGCACGTCCACGAATGTCATCCCCGCGTTAATGGCGGCCTTCATTCTTGGCTTCTCATCGATTCTGACTGGATTGAACTTCGTGACAACCATCCACCGGATGCGTGCTCCGGGTATGACCTGGTTCAAAATGCCTCTCTTCGTGTGGTCATTGTATGCCACGGCATGGGTTCAGATTCTGGCAACGCCGATTATCGGCATCACGCTGCTTCTCGTCGCAATCGAGCGCTGGTTCGGTGTCGGGATTTTTGACCCTTCCCTTGGCGGTGATCCGATTCTTTATCAGCACCTTTTCTGGATCTATTCTCACCCCGCAGTCTACATTATGATCCTACCGGGCTTGGGCGTTGTTTCCGAGATTCTTCCGGTGTTCGCACGTCGAACGATCTTTGGCTACAAGTTCATTGCGTTTTCCAGTCTCGCGATTGCCTTCGTCGGTTCCCTTGTCTGGGCCCATCATATGTTCACTGTGGGCATGAGTAACACGGGGATGTTCGTCTTTTCCTTCCTGACGTTTCTTGTTTCGATCCCCAGCGCCATCAAGGTCTTCAACTGGATCGCAACTCTCTACAAGGGGTCCATCGCTTTGGAAGTTCCCTTGCTGTTCATTCTCTCCTTTATCGTTCAGTTCTGCATCGGGGGATTCACCGGATTGATGCTGGGGGCGTTGGCAGTCAATATCCACGTCACAGATACCTACTTCGTCGTCGGACATTTCCATTACGTCATGTTCGGCGGAACAGGGTTTGGTCTCTTCGCCGCGCTCCACTATTGGTATCCTAAGATGACTGGGAAAATGTTCAAGAAGAAGCCTGCGGTTGTCTCGTGGTTCATGGTGACGATCGGTTTCAACCTTCTCTATTTCACATTCTTCATTCTTGGTTACGAAGGGATGCCGAGGCGATACTATGACTACCTGCCGCAATTCCAAACACTTCATGTCGTCGCAACCGTAGGGTCGTGGATACTCTATTCAGGGATCATCGTCATGTTTGTCAACCTCCTTATCTCGCTCCGGAAAGGCGAGAAAGCAACTGCGAATCCGTGGGGTGGGGAGACTCTCGAGTGGACGGTTCCTTCGCCGCCTCCTTTGGAAAATTTCGATGTCGTACCTACCGTGACAACAGGGCCATACGATTACAGCAAATACGAAAAAGCCGTTCGGGAGGCGAAGTGAGCTCTCAAGCCACATCCGTCGCAACACAAGGCCATACGCATCGGGACGATGCCGGCACGAAACTGGGCATGTGGCTGTTTCTTTTTACTGAGTTGATCCTCTTTGGGGGATTGTTCATCATCTACGCCGTCTATCGCTTCACTCATGGAGCGGAATTCGAACTAGCGGCGAACGAGCTGGACAGGCTCGTTGGGACAGTCAATACAATCATCTTGCTCACGAGCAGCCTGACGGTGGCTATGTCAATCACTTCGATCCAGGAAGGGAAGAAGAACCTGACGATGCTTCTTGTGGGCATGACCGTCGTGCTGGCATTCGCGTTTCTTCTGAACAAGTATTTTGAGTG
>JBGPAN010000657.1:0-2590 GCA_041480785.1 Bacteroidota bacterium
ATCACTGCGAAGACGACATTGATTGAATCCCTGGCGGCGATATGACTGTATGGTCCGACGCTGATCAATGTGATGCCGTTGACGGGCTTCGGAATCAGGGTAA
Organism: Bacteroidota bacterium; assembly: GCA_041480785.1. Taxonomy (GTDB): domain Bacteria; phylum Bacteroidota; class Ignavibacteria; order UBA10030; family UBA10030; genus UBA9647. The sequence goes on from JBGPAN010000657.1 coordinate 104, forward strand.
CCTGGATCGGCGACAGGCCGTTGGCCATCTTCGAATAGCGGTCCGGGTCGGCGGCGGGCGAGAAATATGTCGGATCCGTCGTGTTGTGGAACTGATACGCATTATAGTACGTCTGCGCCTTCAACGGCGTCGAACCAAGGAACTGCATCCCCGCATAACTGTCCGCTAGCCCGCCGTCACCATCATAGTCATACTGGTATGCAAGGTGGAGCGAATCGATGTAGCCCATAGCGCCATGACTGTAGAAAGGACTTCCCACCGTCGGAGGCGTTACATTCGTGTTTCGAACAACAAGGTCGGCCCAAAGACCAACATACACACTATCGACGGAAAAGGAGTTGACGTTCTTTATCGTATAGTTGAAGATGACGAAATTGTCCGCGAAGGCAAAGTTGAACGCATACGATTCCATGTGAACATTGATTCCGACCGGGACATGATTCGGAATCAATTCATTGTTCTGGTTTGGATTCGTTGTGTTGACGTCGGTGAAATCGGCAATGAAATCCTGATGACTTAGTGCATTGGGATCGTAGAAAGGATTGTCAGGAAGAGAAGATCGTTCGAGGACATGCGAATCGGTCCCCGTGGTAAACTCAAATCCCTCTGTGACGCCGGTGCGAAGAGAGGAGACGTCAATTGCCCCCGTCGTCACACGCATCCCTCCGCCCCCACCATCCGACGCAACGCCGACCCAAAGTCCTCCGACGAACATGTGCTCGACACCCGACCCGCGGGGATACTGCATGGAAGGTTGTTGCGGCCAAAGCCGGAATCCGTGTCCGATGACTCCATAGTTGGTCACCGTTACGCCAATGTTGCCGACCGTCGTAAATTTGGAGTTCTCATCACCCGCCTGCTTTCTGAGTTTGGAAGGCGCGCCCTCCTGGGCAAGGCACATGCTGACGCCAAGCATCAGGAGGAAGATCCAATGAAGACGATAGTAGTGCATTCGATGTAACGTAGAGTCTTCTGCTTTCTATCGTAGGGTGAACGATGCGGCTCAGGGAGTTGACCGGGAACGTTTCCGTCCCCACGCGGATCAGGGCCAAAAATCTTTACCTACTGCTCTCGTACCAGAAGCGGACAGGCGAAATTGGTTGCCAGAATATGAATGGAAATGCCTCAAAAGTCAATTAAGAAATCATTAACGATGTATGATGGATTACTATTGAGCGGTGTTGGATGGCATGGCCAGCGGGAAGACAGCGTGTCTGGCAATGCTTTCATCTCGGAACGAGACTGCCGTATTTTCGAAGCTTGCTGATGGTTACTTCTCCCGTATGCTTCTACATACTCAATGCCTCCTGCCTTGACCCAAAATTCAGACTCTCCCAACTTGATGTTGGATCGTTTCTTGGGGGGCAGGTTATTCATCCGAAGAGCGTTGTTTTTGGTAATCGTCGAGAGTATCAATGTCTAAGGCAGCCTGTGGAAAGGGGTGAGCTGCCACACGGGTGCTGTCCTGTGCGATTACTCGTTTCGCACCGGCATCTCCTCGAAGCAGAAGAAGCTCCGGAAATATTGAGCGGTCAAAGCAAGTCGGCACGCCAAGGATCTGGTTGTACTCGGTGGCAGCGATGGGCTTCTCGTGCGAGCACAAGGAAATGAGCTGGCTCAAAAGCTCCGGTGTTACGGCGGGTTGATCGCACAGAGAGATGAGCGCCGCCTCAGCCTCAGGATGAACCGCGCTGATACCGGCTCTGATGGAAGAGGCGATGCCTTCCGACCATTCACGATTCAGGAGGTACCGAATCGGCAAGCCCTCTAATTCATACAGCATTCGATCCGATGCAAAGCCGAGAACGGCGATGACTTCCAGAGGTCGCACCTCCAGAGCCTTCTCGGCGATGAGTCTGAGAAAGCTCTTGTTCTTGTATTGGAGAAGTTGCTTGGGGAGACCGAGGCGGGATGAATTCCCGGCTGCAAGGATAACGATTGATGTCGCAGCGTTCTTCATAATGGTATGTGAGGACACACAACAAAAGACTCTCGGTCAATAGTTCAGCGAGGCAAATAAACTTGAACCCAAAGGAGATTGCTGAACAAGCCCGTCATCGACTGTCTGAAGGACCCCTACCGGGGAAGTCGACGACTTTCAAAACGCGAAACCCTTCGGGTTTTGTAAGACCTGAGCCGTCCGATTTATCGGATGGCGTTATCGAACCGTTTCATATCATCCTCTCTGGGTTACAGCGATGCTCTATAATGAGCTTCTTACGACAAACTCAAACTCTCATCCGTGGATAGGGCCCAAGTGATCTCGCAAAAATCCGCCGCTTCGCCCGTTTACAAAGGCCTGAATCTCTGACAAGATTGAGAGCGCGAGTTCTTCGGGAGACTCGGCGCCGATGTTGAGCCCGATGGGTGTATGGAGCCGCGACAATTGCTGAGACGTCGGTGTGAATCCTGTCTCCCTCAGTTTATCGAGCAGCAATTCTGCTCGTTTTGACGGGCCAAGAAGGCCAACGTACGATGCCTGAGACG
>JBGPAN010000658.1:0-2587 GCA_041480785.1 Bacteroidota bacterium
GAAGCAAAGCTTTCATCCATGGAGCTCACATCAAATATCTCGGTGAACAAGGATTCCAAACTTCGGATATTGATCGACCCCATTGCGGGCGATTCACTGGTGATCCAGGGCGAAGCGACATTGAGCTTCGCCATTGACCCAAGCGGAAAGATCACTCTCACAGGGCGTTATGACATCCTCAAAGGATCGTACCAACTTTCGTTTGCGGACTTTATCAGGAGAGATTTCGCCATCGCAGAAGGAAGCAGCCTCACGTGGTTTGGGTCGCCCTATGAAGCTGACGTCGATATCACTGCGATTTACACGGTGAAAGCCGCGGCGCTGGACTTGATTCAGGATCAGCTTGCCGGCATAAGCCAGGAAGAACGTAACAAATACAAGCAGGAGCTTCCCATCCAGGTCTACCTCATGATGAAGGGAAAACTCCTGAAGCCGGATATTCACTTCAGACTCGATCTTTCTCCGGACAATAGGGGCGTGTTGAGTGGAACTGTTTACGCGAAACTCATTGAATTGAATGGCCAGGAATCCGAACTCAATAAGCAAGTATTTGCGCTTCTGGTCCTGGGCAGGTTCATCCCGGAAAACCCGCTTGCCTCTGCAGGTGGAAGCGGGGGGCTTTCCGACTTTGCCCGATCCAGTGCCAGCCAAATTCTCTCCGCGCAGTTGAACCGTTTGTCTGAACAATATATCGCAGGCGCGAACCTTAATGTGGGTTTGGAGTCATATCAAGATTACTCTACCGGTAATGCCGAAGGACGGACCCAATTGAAACTGGCTCTCTCGAAACAACTCTTCGACGAACGGGTGACCGTTCAGGTGGGAGGGAATGTGGACCTTGAGGGACGGCGAAGTCAGGAGAATTCGCTCAACAATTTTGCGGGGGATCTCAAAGTGTTGTACAAACTCACCGAGGATGGCCGCTGGCAGTTGAAGGTCTTCAGACAAAACTCGTACGAGGGGGCCATTGACGGGGATATCACCAAGACGGGTGTTGGCGTCGTGTTCACGATCGATTTCGACAAACTGTTCAGCTTCACGCTCAAGCCGGTTCCTGATAAATAAGAGAAATAAATGCGAATAGGATTTTCCCTGACTGATTCTCTCGTGTTTGTTGCGGTTGCCGCAGTGCTCGCGGCGTTCGCCCTGGGCTGCAGCAACATGGCGTATCTCGCTCAAGGTGAGAAGTTGTATACCGGTGCAGATGTGCATGTCGATTCGAAAGAGAGTATCCCGGACAAAGGCGATCTGGAAAGCCAATTGGACCTGCTTGCCAAACCGAGGCCGAATGGAAAAATCCTCGGACTCTTCCGCTTCAAGCTTTGGTTGTACAACATCGGGATCTTCAAGGAGAGTCTGGGTGAACCTCCGGTGTTGCTGCAATCTGTTGCACCCGATCGGGTTGCCGCGAGAATGCGCACCCTGTTGGAAAACAAAGGATACTTCTGGACGGATGTACGCTACACGGTACGTGAAGAGGAGCAAACCGCAGACATTCAATACAATATTGCAGTTCAATCACCGTATAGGATCAACGGTATCACCGTGAAGGGCGGCACCGACGCGCTGGTTGAGGCAATTCGTTCCACCATGGAAGAAACACTTCTCGCCGCGGGAGACCAATACGATCTCGTGAAACTCAAACAGGAGCGGGAACGCATTGACGTCGCGCTCAAAGAGAAAGGCTATTTCCATTTCTCTCCCGACTTCATTGTCTTTCAAGCGGATAGTACTGCCGGGAACAAGACGGTTGATCTTTCCCTTCGGGTCAAAAAAGATATACCCGACGAGGCAACCCGCATCTATACGATTGGCAACATCTACATCGAGTCCGGTTATTCGCTGAATCGTGACACTATCACAACACCTGCCGGCGACACTGTCAGCGTTGGTGGCTGTTACTACATTGACCTTGACAAGAAGTTTGACCCTGACGTCATTGTCCGTTCGGTTTTCTTTAGGAAAGGCGCCCTCTACAGCAGGAAGAACCACGATCTCACATTGAGCAGGCTCATGAACCTCGGCGTGTTCAAGTTCCTGAACATACGATTTGTCAATGCTGATTCGGCAGGCATTCCGCGTTTGGAACCTCATATTTATCTGACGCCGCTGTCGATAAAGAACGTTCGCTTTGAGTTGCAGGGCGTTTCCAAATCCAACAATCTTGCAGGACCAGTGTTTAGTTCCAGCTTCCGGAACAGGAATTTGTTCGGTGGGGCTGAACTCTTTACGCTGAGTTTTGAAGTTGGCCTTGAGACGCCCATTGGCGGGGGACAATCGGGAGGGAATTCGTATGAAATCAGTACGCGTGGAGAGTTAGACCTGCCAAAGTTCGTTACTCCGTTCAGGCTCGAAAACGTATCGAGCCTCTTCGTGCCAAAGACACGCATCGTGCTTGGACTGAGCTTGCTGCAACGGCTGCAATACTATCAGCTCTCCTCGGTGGATGCTTCATTTGGATACAACTGGAAGGAATCCATCACCACGGAACATAATTTTAGCCCGCTCTCGATGACGTTTGCACATCTGACAAACACAACTCAGAAATTCGACGACTTGTTGAGTGCCAACCCACTGTTGCGAAAGA
>JBGPAN010000659.1:0-2586 GCA_041480785.1 Bacteroidota bacterium
CATATCCCGAACAATACTATCGATGAAAACCTGGATAACTGGAGTGTCATACCGATAGCGAATAAAACCACCTCGGCTCAGAGTTACTCTTTCTTCAAGGCTAGAATAACATTGGGCTCGAGCACCAATCTTGACTCCATCAAGGTTTCGACCTATGGCCATCTAGTGCCCTCGACATTTGCGAATGCGGTTCGGACATGGTATCGCATCGATCGGATTCCAAAGACAGCTTCTGCAACTATCTCGAGTTTCACCATGTACTACCGCCACGATGAGCTGGGTCAGAATGTCGAATCGAACCTTCAAGTGTTCTATTCCGCCGATAGCGGCAAGACGTGGCAACAGGTATCCTCGGTTGCCAATCTGACGCGCAACGCGGATCAAAACTACGTTTCCATTACGGGTGCGCCGGCCGGCGGTGACTTTATCCTCTCCTCAAGTCCCGATCCGGTTTCCGTGCGGCCTTCGATCATCGTGTCCATCATCGGCAGACCACAAATTCGCTATGGGGCACCGAATCGCTTCACTATAAACTATGTCAATGGCAGTGACTTCCCGACCAACGACTTTCTTATCTCCGTGAACGGTAACCCCGGAATACGGATGCTGAGCGCAGAGATTACCGTTGCTAATGGTCGTAAAGTAACGATCCCCAGAGATAGCCTGGTGTACGATGGTCAAGATTCCAGTGCCGTTTTCTATGTCGCCGGCATGGGGCCGCGGGAAGAGCGTAACTTCGACGTCATCGCTACTGCCGATCCAGGCATTCCCAAGGTGAACAAGATTGACAAGGTTCTCTCGGGTCACAACGGATTAACTGCGGGTGCTGTCCTCGAACATGCGGCCGAAGAAGGGCTGACTCTCGCGGGCGAGGAGGCGATCAACTATGCAGGAGACTATGTAAAAGAAAAAACCTGGACAGAGGAACAATCAAAAGCATGGACCGGGTACGTAGGCGTTACGAAGGAAGAGTTGGAGGCGCAGGAACACAAAGAGGGCTGGAAGGAATGGGGAGTGAAACAAGTGGTTGGAAGAGTCGTCGCAAAGGTGACAGGCGTTCCCCACCCGATTATTGCGATCGCTGATGCGATGGTGCAAAACGTTGCCAAGATCATACCCAATCTGAGGAGGAGGATCTGGCTAGCAATCTATGAAGACCTGGATCCATCAAAGGATGGCAACTACAACCTCGAGGTATCAGGAAAGACCAGCAAGGAGCTGCAGCGCGTGCAATCATGTGATCCAAACGTAAAAATCGGACCGGATGGCTTCGGCTCGCAACAGTTCATTTCCACTGTGGGGCGGATGAACTATCAGATCCTCTTCGAGAATAAGAAGGATGCAACGGCGCCGGCGTACAGGATCATTGTCGTGGATACACTGCAGGCGGATTTCGACACTAGTTCAGTGGTTTTCGGAAGCAAGAGTCATGACGGACCGGCATACAACTGGCAGATGACGAAAAACGGAAGGATCCTGCGGTGGGAAATCGTTGGGATAGAACTTCCGCCGAACGTCAATCCTCCCGAAGGTGAGGGTTATGTTACATTCTCCGTGATACCGAAGAGTGGCTTGGCGTCGGGGACGGTATTGAAGAATACTGCGACCATTACGTTTGACGTCAACGCTCCCATTAGAACGAACCAGGTTGTGAACGCGCTCGACTTCACTGCCCCCACAACAGTTATGAAGGCAATACCTCAGAAACTATCGTCAAACAAGATCGTGGTGAAGTGGCAATCGACCGATGGCACCAACGGATCGGGTGTTGAATCGGCATCGGTGTTTGCATCGAAAGACAGTGGACCTTATCTGGCGGTGGGAACAACGAACACGGACTCATTGGTTGTATCACTGGATCCGGGCTCACACAAATACTCCTTCTATGCAATTGCGAAGGACAATGTCGGGAATGTGGAATCTGCACGGCCAGATCCTGTCTCATCAGACATTGTCAACGGGGTGGCCGACCAACCAGTCCTTCCGACGGAATTCTCATTGAGTCAGAACTATCCCAACCCGTTCAATCCGTCAACGACAATCGAATTTAGCCTTGCCTCCAAGGTCCGGGCAACGTTGAAGATTTTTGATCTTCTCGGAAGGGAGATGGCCACGCTGGTTGATGAGGAAAAATCAGCCGGCAGATACTCCATTCGATGGGATGCTAGCAGACTGTCGTCAGGGGTCTATTTCTATCGACTGACGGCCGGAGATTTCGTTCAATCTCGCAGGCTCCTGTTGCTTAAGTAGCATGAATGATCTGGTGTGACGTTTTCGCAAAGAGGAAGGGCTCGACACACCGGGCCCTTTTTCTTTTTGGAGATCAAATGACCGCCTGCGGGTGTCGGGGTCCATCCCCTGACACATCTCTCTCGCCAAATGAGTCAAGAAGGTGTCACGAAGTGGTTCGTGACACCCGAGAAACCTACTCTTTGGACACCCTTGGTCGGTAAATTAGAAAAGGTCTCACTTTCGCGGTGGTCTAGTTGTGCGTACGTTGTACGCGCAGACAGTTGAGATCTCACCAGCGGAAGGAGACCTTGTATGAACATCTACAAAATAACACGGGCCGAGACGAAAGGCAAG
>JBGPAN010000660.1:0-2584 GCA_041480785.1 Bacteroidota bacterium
CGTAGTCGATAACGCCCTTTACCGGCGCACTCGGCTTGCGTACCCGAACAACAACTTTCCTAAGTCTTGTGAATTCTCTCAGCAAACCATCCGCAATCGTCTCTGCGAGTGCTTCGATGAGATTATACTTTTTCCCCAGAACCAAGGTTTTGATGAAATCATACACCCGCTTGTAGTCAACCGTCTGCTTCAAACGATCCGTCAGGGCTCCGCGGGTAAGGTCGGCGTGCAGATCGACGTCGACTTCGAACTTTCCTCCCAATGATTGTTCATCCGAAAGCACTCCGTGGTAGGCATAGAACACTGCGTTGTGAAGCCGGATGATATCTGTGGAAGATTTCTTGGGCCGTGGCACGAGGTGATCCGTCTCTCAATAGTCAAAAATGTGGTGCGTTGATCGCGCCGGAAAATATAGAGAACCAAACCTCAAAAAACAACGAACCTCAGCGAAAAACGATTCCTCAAGCAGAGAATACCCGAGAATCAGCTCAGGAAGATTTCTCGATCTTGGCCCACGTGTCGCGCAACGTGACTGTCCTGTTGAATGTCAGCTTGCCTTCTCGCGAGTCGTCATCCACACAGAAATATCCGAGACGCTCAAACTGAAAGCGATCCTGCGGCTTCGCTTGAGCCAGGCACGGCTCAACCTTGCACCCTTGCACGAGTTGCAGTGAAGCCGGATTGAGTTGTGACTTCCAGTTCTCTCCGCCCGGATCTTCGACGTTGAAAAGCCTGTCATAGACTCTTGCTTCCGCATCGACAGCGTGAGCAGCGGAAACCCAATGAATGGTCCCCTTCACTTTCCGTGCGCTTTGAGGAGAACCGCTCTTCGTCTCGGGGTCATACGTACAATGCAATTCGACGATTGCTCCCGTCTTCTCATCCTTCACGACACTGACACACTTGATAATGTATGCATAGCGCAAACGGACTTCTGAACCAGGGGAAAGGCGGAAATACTTCTTGGGCGGATCCTCCCGGAAATCATCTTGCTCGATGTAGAGGACTTTCGAGAATGGGACCTTGCGGCTGCCGGCAGATGCATCCTCTGGATTGTTCACAGCGTCGAGCTCTTCGACAAGTCCCTCCGGGTGGTTGTCAACGATCAATTTCACCGGATGAAGCACCGCCATCACCCGCCTCGCACGTTTGTTGAGGTCGGCCCGCAGGCATTCCTCGAGAAACGCAACGTCAACTGTGCTTTCACTCTTGGAGACACCAATACGATCTGCGAAATCGCGTATCGATTCGGGAGTATACCCTCTCCGCCTCAATCCACTGAGTGTCGGCATTCTCGGATCATTCCAGCCATCGACATCGCCATCCTGGACCAGCTGAAGCAGCCGCCTCTTGCTCATCACCGTATAGGTGAGATTCAGCCTCGCGAACTCTATCTGCTGCGGGTGGTAAATGCCCAGCTCTTCCACGAACCAGTTATAGAGGGGCCGGTGATCCTCGAACTCGAGCGTGCAAATGGAATGCGTGATCCCTTCGATGGAATCGCTCTGTCCGTGCGCCCAGTCATACATCGGATAGATGCACCACGTGTCGCCTGTGCGATGATGCGTCGCACGCAAGATCCGGTACATGACCGGATCGCGCATATTCAGGTTCGGTGACGCCATGTCGATCTTGGCGCGCAATGTCCGTGTTCCGTCAGGATACTCCCCTTTCATCATGCGCTGAAAGAGGTCGAGATTCTCATCCACGCTGCGATCCCGACACGGGCTATTTTTCCCTGGTTCCGTCAATGTTCCACGAAGCTCACGCACCTGATCAGCGTTGAGATCGCACACGTATGCTTTCCCCTTCTTGATCAGCTGGACAGCATAATCATATAGTTGTCCAAAGTAATCGGATGCATAATAGAGCCCGTCCCAATTGAAACCCAACCATCGCACATCCTGTTCGATCGACTCGACATACTCCATTTCCTCTTTGGTGGGGTTCGTATCGTCGAACCGGAGATTGCACTTCCCTTTGTAGTCTCTGGCGATCCCAAAGTTGAGGCATATCGATTTTGCGTGGCCGATGTGAAGATAGCCATTGGGTTCGGGAGGAAAACGCGTATGGACCCTCCCGCCGAATTTGTTTGTCTTCAGATCTTCATCGATAATATCCCGGATGAAGTTCTTCCTGACTGGCTCCTCTCCAGTCGGGCCCGGTCCATCTGACTTTTTTTCGTTTTCCATAGTTCTCAGTGTAGTTTCTCTATTGCCGCGTTGATTCTCTGAATCGTTTCTTCTTTTCCGAGGATTGCTAGAATGTCATACAGTCCGGGTCCAGCCCCAACTCCGGAGACAGCGAGCCGTAGCGGGTGAATCAATTCACTATTCTTGATCTGCAGACTTTCTGCTGCCTTGTGCAGCGCCGACTCGAAATGCTCTTTCCCGGGACTCTGGAGTTGTGCGAACTCCTCAAGGAGCTTTTTCATCTGGCTCCCAGTCTCGGGCTTCCATCGTTTCTTGACCACATCCTGGTCATACACCACAGGTTTCTCGAAGAAGTACGGACTCTTCTCAACGAGATCCTTAATAAAGCTTGCACGCTCACGCATTGCACGAGTGACGCTCAACAAAAAGAG
>JBGPAN010000661.1:0-2569 GCA_041480785.1 Bacteroidota bacterium
AAATCGCCAAGATGGGTAGTTGGGAATGGAACATGGTTACACAAGAAACCAATTGGTCCGATTCCTATTTTGCTATTCATGGATTTAAACCCACCGAAGTTGAACCAAGCTTCGAATTGTTCAGGAACAGAATCCACCCGGAAGATGTACATCTTCTTGACGAAACACATGCCAACATAATGAAGGCTAGAACACCTGCTAGTTTTCAATTACGGATAATTCAACCTGACGGCACAGTCAAATGGATTCAAAACAACATAGCTCCTGTTATTGAAGATGATAAACTTGTTGGACTGAAAGGTGTAATTATTGATGTCACCGAGCGCAAGCTCGCGGAGAAGGCAGTCATCGCATCGGAGTTGGAGTTGCGGCGTGTGTGGGAATCCACGTTCGACGGGATGCGTGTGGTGGATGGGGAGGGCACTATTCTTATGGTCAACAAGGCCTATTGCACTATGATTGGGAAAAGCCGGGAAGAACTGGTGGGAAAACCGTTCTCGATTTTCACTGTCGAATCGCTGCAGCGGCAAACACTGGAAAAACACAAGCAGAGATTTTCTTCGGGAACGATCGCGCCGCGCGCTGAAAAGGAACTGGTGCTATGGAATGAGAGAAGGGTCTGGTTTGAGGTTAGCAGTTCTTTCCTCGAGATTGAAGGTCGGCCAAAAGGACTCCTGAGTATCTTCCGAGATGTCACCGACCGCAAGCGGGCGGAAGATGTGTTGAAAGATAGTGAATCTTCATTACGGTATGCCCAGGAAATCGCCAAGATGGGTAGTTGGGAATGGAACATGGTTACACAAGAAACCAATTGGTCCGATTCCTATTTTGCTATTCATGGATTTAAACCCACCGAAGTTGAACCAAGCTTCGAATTGTTCAGGAACAGAATTCACCCGGAAGATGTACATCTTCTTGACGAAACACATGCCAACATAATGAAGGGTAGAACACCTGCTAGTTTTGAATTACGGATAATTCAACCTGACGGCACATTTAAATGGATTCAAAACAATATAGCTCCTGTTATTGAAGATGATAAATTTGTTAGACTGAGAGGTGTAATTATTGATGTCACCGAGCGCAAGCTCGCCGAACAGGAACGGGAATCGCTGATACGAGAATTGACAACCGCTCTCGAGAACGTGAAGACGCTGGGCGGACTGGTGCCGATTTGCGCTCATTGCAAGAAGATACGCGATGACAAGGGGTATTGGAATCAACTGGAGAAGTATCTGGGGGATCACACGGATGCAAAGCTGACGCATGGGCTGTGTCCGGATTGTGTCAAGCTGTACTTCCCGGAGGCGGCCGCAAAGGCGGGGGGCAGTCAATGATGAGTGGGAGAAACGGGGAAGCGGAGAGTGGGAGAGGGGAAGAATCGGAGATGGGAGAAACGGCGAATGGGGGAAGCGAGAATAAAGTCATTGCGAGGAGTGGCTCCGGAGGGGCCACGACGAAGCAATCTGTCGATGGATTGCTTCGCACACAACGCTCGCAATGACACGGGGCGCCCAGTCACTGCGAGGAGCGCCCGCCTGACCGACGCCCGCTCGAACGACGGAGTCGGGCGAGCAGTCGGGCAGGAAGCGACGAAGCAGTCTGTCCATGACTTTGATAGATCACTTCGCACAAAGCGCTCGTGATGACTGTCACTCTTGAAACGCTCGCAATGACTCCAAGCTCAAGGGAGTTCGGCTCCCGAAGAATCCTAGTCAGCATGAAGTTCAGGAGCAGACCAGCCCGCCGAGCGGTCTGGCGGGGCTCCTTCACAGCTTGGAGATTAGGGATTCGAATTTGTCTAGGATGTCGGATTTAGAGCTTCGGATTTGTGATCGATACCGGGGCCAGCATGAAGTTCAGGAGCAGAGCTCCTTCACAGCTTGGGCAAACAAAAATGACCTGTCATTCCGGAATGTCTCTGTCGAGAATCCAGGACCGAGCTTGAAACTGGCCCTTGGTATTCGCAGTGGAGGGTCACGCGGAGTTTACCCCGTCGGGGTGGTGACTGGTGTGGCCAGTACGGACGTAACTGAGCACGTCCCTCCACTCATGATCCCAGGAGTTCCGCTCCCGAAGAATCCTAGTCAGCATGAAGTTCAGGAGCAAAGCTCCTTCATAGATTGGCGCATCTTCGCCATTCGTTGAAACGCCTGCCCGCCATAGAGGACTAGTGATGGCAGGCGGGAACGGCTCTTTGAAATGCAAACCCCTTCGGGGTTTCGTTAACCCAAAGCCGTCGACTTTAGTCGATGGCTGAGGACACACGATGTCGAGTCATTGCGAGGATACCAGCATGAAGTTCAGGAGCACAGTTCCTTCACAGCTTGGCGCGGCATCCATTTTCCCCTCCTATGACGTAGGAGGGGTCGATCCGACGACTTCTTCGCCTTCCAAATGGCGGAAGTCGGATCGGGGGAGGTAGAGCGAGGTTGTCTAAAAAGTACGACGTGAAGCGCGACTTTTCGTTTATCTGTACGTTTAGTGACTGATTGATGGAGACTCTTTCATATTGAGAGACAGCCAGATGACCTCTGAGACTCTTTTTGGTGAGATGCCGCCCACACCA
>JBGPAN010000662.1:0-2541 GCA_041480785.1 Bacteroidota bacterium
AATGCCAGGCAAGTCCAAAGCAGAGGCACGGCTGATGGTTGGCGCTGTTGATAGATATGCTTTTTGGCAAAAATGGTGGGAATACCGCAAGAGGCTGTCAGAGTTTTCAATCAAGCGGAACAGTTGTTCTCGTCCAGACAAACAGGCGGCGCATCATGCCGCCTTCTACTTCGCTCGTAGGTCCTGAACCCCCTGAAAAGAGCGGACTCTAACTTTGACGAAGACATGTTCCCCGGAGTTCATGTCTGTTGTTCTTTGAGCATTCCCTGTATGCGCACCCTGACCGTGGGAGGAACATATACCCGACACCGTTTTGATAGAGCATAAGACCAAAACTTACGTCCGCCGTGCCATCAAGGCTGTTTTATGGATACTTGCCGGCATACTGGGTTTGATCATCCTCGCCGTGATGGCGCTCCAGTTCCCCGGAGTGCAGCGCTACATTGCGCAAAAAGCTTTGTCTTCGATATCGGAAAAGACACATACCCGCATCGAGGTTGGTTCGGTCACCATAGCGTTCACGAACTCGATCGTTCTGCATAACATATTCGTTGAAAGCCGCCAGCGGGATACCTTGATGTCTATTCAAACGCTGGCAGCGGACGTGAACCTGCTTGGACTTTTCTCGCACCACATCAAGTTGAGAAACGTCCGGATTGACTCGCTTACTGCCCACATCACCCGCACATTACCAGACAGCAGCTTCAATTTCGATTTTATCCTTAACGCACTCAGCCCCCATCCAACGACTCCCGATACTCATCCTGACACATCTGCAGGGCCAGGCTGGCAAGTAACGTTGGGCGGATTGAGTCTCAACGGCGTTCATGGTACATACGATGACGAAGTGAGCGGATTGAAACTGCGCCTCCGGCTCGGCACGCTGGAGGCTTCGATCGACAAGTTTAATCTCGAAAAGAAGCAGTTCCACGTCGACGAATTATCTCTCACGAATGCCATAGCGAGCGTCGTACAAACAAAAGAATCACCGCCTGATGGATCACCATCTGCAGACATGGACTTCGGGGTCGGAGCCCTATCGCTGGCAAAGCTTCACCTCAATTATGATAACATCGTAACTGGAGAACGCTACAGCGTTGACCTTGGATCGTCGACTCTTCTCGCAGAGAAGATCGATCTACCATCGCACAACATAGCTCTCAAGAAATTCCTGCTTGAAAACACGAACATTGTTGCCGTACAGCCGAAAAAGAAGGAGAACAAAACAAATAAGTCTGTTGCCACTGTTTTGCCCTGGGTTATCAGCCTCGATCACCTGATTCTCAGCCGCAACAGCGTCCAATATGATGTTGAAGGTACGTTCAAAACGAAAGGTGTGGATCAGAATCATCTCCGACTCGATGGCCTGACAATGCGTGCAGAAAACTTGTACTTCAGTGAAAACCGCATTTCGGCAGATTTCCGTCATACATCTTTTCGGGAGCATTCCGGCCTTGAGGTGCGTGAAGTATCGGGCGGATTCACGCTTGACTCTCTGCATGCGCGGCTCACGGACTTCACTGTGGAAACCGCGGCCAGCCGCATTCGCCAGAATATTCTCCTCGGCTACTCTTCCCTTTCCGCGCTCAAGAACCTCCCGGGCACTGTGAACGTGAAGGCGTCCATCGCTGAATCTCATCTGGCCATTGCGGATTTGCTTTTGTTCCAGCCTTCTCTTCCGATAAGGAACACGCCGGTTGCGTCGATAAGATTCTCCTCCCAACTCTCGGGACTTGTACGCGACTTGCAGGTGGAAGAGTTCCGGGGTGCGGTGGGCGATTCCACTACGGTTGATCTCAACGGTTCAATCCGCGGATTACCAGAGGCAAAAACGGCGTACTATGATGTGAACTTGCGTCTACTCTCTTCCGGTCGGAAAGACATTCAGGCGCTCGTTGCGGATTCAGTGCTGCCCAAGAATATCGTTTTGCCGACTTCCATGAGAATGAGCGGAAACTTCAAAGGTACGGCGAAGAATTTCTCCGCTTCATCTGTTATCACGACCAGCATCGGAAGCTTAAAGGGAAATGTGACATTGAACTCCGGTCAAGGACTCGCCTCAAAAGCCACTCGATGGAAGACAGATGTCATCGTAGAGGAGTTCAATGTCGGTTCGCTTCTTGACGATCCGGAAACATTCGGTCCGGTTTCGTTGAAGGCATCCGCCGTCGGAACGGGACTAAGCAAGGATAACATCGAAGCGCAGCTGAACGTCCAAGTGGACAAGGCGGTTGTGAACGGCTATCCCTACCGGCGACTCTCGCTCCAGGGAACAGCAGGCCCGAACATGTTCGACGGGAAGGCCGAGATTCAGGATTCCAGCATCGCCTGTACATTCAACGGCAGCGTCAACACGAGCAAAGAGAATCCGACATACAAATTCACAATCGACCTGAAAGGCGCCGACCTGCACCGGCTCAACTTCACTCCGGATGAGATTCAGGTAGCAGGCGTCATGACATCCAACCTTGAAGGAAAGGACATCAACGACATCCATGGCAGCATCGATGTGCGTAATGTCTTAGTCATCAAAAACACCAA
>JBGPAN010000663.1:0-2537 GCA_041480785.1 Bacteroidota bacterium
CTTCAACAGGCAGTTGATGCCACGGAACGGAAACTCGGCAATGAGTCGTTCGTCGGACGGGCGCCGAAAGAGGTCGTGGAGAAGGAGCGCGAGAAGCTCGTGACTTTCAGGATAACAATCGAAAAACTTCAGGCAAACCTAGTGCACTTGTCATAACCGGCCGCGCCTCTGGCGACGGACACTCGCATGGTTCCTCAATCACTGATATATCTCGGTGAGCTTCGCTGCAAAGCAACTCACGGCCCAAGCAATGTCGAGCTGGTCACGGACGCACCGACCGACAATCAAGGCCGCGGTGAGAGTTTCTCCCCCACTGACCTTGTTATTACGGCGATGGCAGCGTGTCAAGTGACAACCATGGGTATCTTTGCTCAACACGACAACATCTCTCTCGACGGCACAAAGGTATACGCCGAGAAACACATGAGTACCGAGGGGCCACGGTGCATTGCCCGGATCGTCATCAGAATTGATTTTTCTGCCGGTATCCCGCCGGAGTATCGCATGAAGCTCGAGAACGCCGCACGCACTTGCCCGGTGGCTCGAAGTCTGCACCCCGATGTTCGCGTCGACGAAACCTTCTCGTATCCTGATTGACGGCTTCTCTTGATGTCACGAGGCATGAATATGCCTTCTCCAAAACGATACATCGCTCACCTCGACCTCGACTGCTTCTTCGTTTCCGTCGAACGGATCAAGGATCCCTCCCTTGACGGGAAACCGGTTGTGGTCGGCGGCACTCCAACAGGCCGCGGCGTTGTTGCATCAGCATCGTACGAAGCGCGCGCCTTCGGCGTTCGGTCGGCGATGCCGACGGCAACAGCTCTACGGCTTTGTCCGCACCTGGTCATCGTCAGGGGACGCTACGGCGACTACACGAAGTACTCAAACAAGCTCTACCAACGGATCGTCGAGCTTGCTCCCATTGTCGAGCGGGCTTCCATCGATGAAATGTATTTCGACCTGACCGGTTGCGAAGTCCTTTACAACAATGATCTTCCCGGATTCATCAAAAGGCTTCAGAAGATTGTCTGGGATGAGTTTCATCTGCCGTGTACGATTTCCCTTGCCTCCAACAAGGTCACGGCCAAAATCGCTGCTCAAACCGTGAAGCCTGCTGGAATCATCTACGTTCCGCATGGAACCGAGCGGGAATTCCTTGCGCCTCTTTCCGTCGACGCGATCCCGGGCGTGGGCAAGAAGACCGGAGAGGTCCTGCGGAAGAAGGGATTTCAACTCGTGTCAGATCTCCAGAAAACTTCGCGCGAGAAACTGGAGCGTGTTCTCGGCAAGCATGGGATTTGGATCCATGAAGTCGCCGATGGATATGGACCCGATGAACTGTCGACTGAGCATGAACGAAAAAGCATCGGCAACGAGGAAACGTTCGCAAAAGACATTGCAGACAAGAATGAACTCCAGAGAATCATCCTTTCGCTGACTGAAGAAATTTGCTCTTCCCTGCGTTACCGGCATCTCAAAGGGCGCACCTTCACTCTGAAGCTCCGGTACTCGGATTTTCAGACGATCACGCGGGCAACAACGATCGAGCCGACGGACGACGACGGTATCGTCTTCAAGATAATGAAGGAGCTTCTGGAGACGTCCTACACTCGCCACCTTCCTCTCAGACTTCTTGGCGTCCGGGCCTCGCATTTGGTGGAAGTGGAACAACTCGAGCTGCAGCTTTTCCCCGGAAATCAGAAACGCACCAGCATGCTGGACGCTGTGGACAAGATTCGGAAGAAATTTGGCGACGACGTCATCCACGTCGGCCGCCAATAATCAGCTCCTGGCGCGCATTTAAGACCTCTCTCCTCCTAGTTCCTCCGACCGGGAACGGAACAAAGCTCTTCGTCGTTAAAAGAATATCCATATCAAATCTGCTATCAACATCCATTCATTCACCATTCAGAGGAGTCCCATCGTATGAACAGAAGTTCACTGAGCTTCCGCGCACTGTTTGCGGTCCTCGCAGCAGTCTTCGCTCTCATCCTGCAATCGAATGCAGCAGTCGCGAAGGATGACCCGAAATCAGGATTTATTGCTGACCTCCTTGGCCAGCTCGATCGCGTAAAAGGTCAAGTCGTCTCTCTTGAAGGCGCTGTCCCACAGGACAAATTCGACTGGCGGCCGATGGAAGGTGTTCGCTCCATCAGCGAAGTGTATCTTCACATTGCTGACGGACTTTACATCTTTGCCAATGCAGCAGGACTGAAATCGCCGTTTGACAACAAGACGTTGTTTGATGAAAAGACCCGGGATGTGAGAACCACCGACAAAGCGAAGATTGCAGAAGCGTTGAATGCTTCGTTTGATTGGACAAAGAGTGCGATTGCTAAGATGACAAATGCCGATCTCGAAAAGACGGTAGAATTCTTTGGATCAAAGATGACCGTCCGAAGCGTTCTGCTCTCGCTGCTGAGCCATACGCACGAGCATCTGGGTCAGTCGATCGCCTACGCACGCTCGAACGGAGTGGTTCCGCCGTGGACTGCAAAAGAGCAGGAAGAAATGAAGAGGAATGCGGAGAAGAA
>JBGPAN010000664.1:0-2536 GCA_041480785.1 Bacteroidota bacterium
AAAAGTGAGCGACTAAGCACGAAGGACTTTCAATGACACCTCAGTCAAAGAAATACGACATCGTAATCTTCGGCAACTACACGAAAGACACAATCATCACACCCGCGGGGACGCGCTACGTCGACGGCGGTGGCTTCAACTACGGCGCTCATGCAGCGCGTATGCTTGGATTGAATGTCGCCGCAGTGACGCGCCTCGCGCGGGAAGACCAACGTGTGGTCGACAAACTCAAGAACATCGGCATTCACGTGTATCCGTTCTACACTCCTTCGTCGACGCATATGGTGCTGGAATATCGTTCGGCGAACCCCGATGACAGAATCCTCCGATGTGCAGTAACAGCCGGCTCATTCACGCTGGATCAGTTTGAAAACCTCGAGGCCAAGGCCTTCCTGATGAATGGCTCGATCCGGGGCGAAATCCCATTGGAGGTCGTGCGCTCGCTTCGAAAAAAAGACGCCCTCCTCGTCGCCGACCTGCAAGGCTTCATACGGATCATTGCGCCGGATAATACGCTTCTCCACGCTCCGTGGCCGGAGAAGGAAGAGCATCTTCAATTGGTCGACATCCTGAAAACCGATTCCGTCGAAGCAGAATCACTCACAGGCGAATCGGACATCAAGAAGGCCGCGTCCGCACTCGCGAAGATGGGTCCAAAAGAAGTGGTTCTGACACACAAAGATGGAATCCTCGTGTTGGCAGCCGGAATTTTCTACGAGGCTCCGTGGCGCAACAAGAGTTTGATCGGCAGGAGTGGTCGAGGAGATACCTGCATCGCTTCCTACATCGGGAAAAGACTGACAGAGCCCCCCGAGGTAGCCATCATCTGGTCCGCTGCCACAACAAGCCTGAAGATGGAAGCCGAAGGACCGTTCTTCCGAAGTGTGAGTGATGTTCGTGATTTCATCGCGAAAGAGTACGGATCAGTCGGTCTTACTTAGATAATCATCGGGAGTCCCACATGAAAAGAATACTCGTTCATGCACTTGTCTTTCTGCTCTTCGCTGCCGCTGCCACCGTGCAGGCGCAGAAATCCAACGACCCATTCTCTTTTATTATCTCCAGCGATCAGCGGGAACATGCGACACCGGAATTCAGGACACACAAATACACGCTCGGAGGCTACGAGGCAATCAACACGGTGGGCAAAGGCTCCTTTATGATTGTCCTCGGCGATCTTGATCCGCCGTCGGCGACACGCGAGCTCATCGCGAAGGTGTTCGGTCAGGATTATCTCTGGTATCCCGTGATCGGCAATCACGATCTGGAAGTAGAGGCAAACACCGAGTACCTGCGGGCGATGAACCGGGGAGCCAACGGGCTTCCGTACATTCTGCGAAAGGGTCCGGCCGGCTGCGAGGAAACGACATACTCCTTCGATTGGAATGACTTGCACTTTGTCATTCTCAACGTATACTACGACGGCAAGAACGACAACAAGACGGACGGCAACATCGTCCCCGAGCTCCTTGCCTGGCTCGACAACGATCTCAAACAGAACGCGAAAAAGCGTGTGCTCGTGTTCGGGCACGAGCCGATCTATCCGTTCCTGGATATGGATAACGGCACCGTGCGACATTTGAACGATGCCCTCGACAAGTATCCCGACAGTGCGCTGAAGTTTCATCGGTTGCTAGCGAAGTATCACGTCACCGCCTATTTCAGCGGTCACACCCATACCGCATCCTACGCAAACATCAACGGCCTCTGGCTGATTAATTCCGGCCACATCTACGGCCAGGAAGATCGCTACAACCCTGAGAAGTTGTTCTCGGTCCTGGCAAAGCACGTCGACGCTGACCTGAAGAAAGGATCAAGCGTTGACAGCTCAATTGTCAGGTTCTACATGTCGGCTGACAAAGAGATCAAGAAGCTGGTATTCAATCTCGGCATAGTGACGGTGAAGACCTACAAAGATCTCACCGACGATCAGGCCATCAAGGTTCTCAGCCAGCTCTACACCGACGGTCAGAAAACTCCGGATGGCATCAACAAGTATTCGAATCTATTCTGGGCGAACACGGAGTGGAGGAAGAGTACGTTTCTGAAGGTGAGCGTGGGACCTCAATCGGGTTCGGTTGAAATTCATAGAGACAAAGACTACATGGGCAACTACGGTCTGCGGGATCGAGTGGTCCTGTATTGACCATCGCCGCGGCGAGCCGCGAGGCATTTTGAACTCATTCAATCGACAACTTCACAGAACCATGATAGATAAAGGAAGAAACGTGAGAAAGAAAATCAACGTAGGTCTGATTGGCGCCGGTCGGCTGGGAACCATGTATGCCGAATTCCTCACCACGCGAGTGGCCGGCGCAAACCTCGTCACTGTTGCTGACATCGTCCCCGAGCGGGCGACGAAATGCTCGGAACGGTTTGGCATCAATCGGGCTTATTTCAGTCATCAGGAAATCAATTCCGACAAGAACCTGGCTGCCGTCATTGTGACTGCAACAACTGCCAACCACAAAGAGATTGTCCTCGACGCCGCTTCCAAGGGGAAGCCAATTTTCTGCGAAAAGCCGATGACGCTCAG
>JBGPAN010000665.1:0-2526 GCA_041480785.1 Bacteroidota bacterium
AACGACATCGCTGTTCGCACCCGCTCGAAACGACTTCATCCCGAGGAAGTTCTTGGTGGGACGTTTACCATTACCAACTACGGTGTGTTCGGGAACATTATTGGAACGCCGATTATCAATCAGCCGCAAGTTGCGATTCTTGGTATCGGTGCAATAAAGAAACGCCCGGTTGTCATAACGGATGCTGACGGGAGCGATGCTATAGCGATCAGGTCGATTGCCTACCTGACACTCGCGTTCGATCACCGGATCATCGATGGCGCCATCGGTGGACAATTCCTCGCTAGGGTCGTTGCAAACCTGGAACAATTTGAATTCTCGAGGGCTTTCTAACGTGGGACATGTGATACAGGAAATACCAGCGTCGCAGGAAGAACCTCAGCGTTTGCGGCGGCCGGAGTGGTTGAAGGCGAAGATTCCGGGTGGACCCGGATACTCGAAGCTGAAGAACATCATTGACGATCATCGCCTTCATACGGTGTGCGAGGAAGCCCGATGCCCGAATATGGGAGAGTGCTGGCATTCTGGAACCGCGACGTTCATGATCCTCGGCGATATTTGCACGCGGTCATGTGGATTCTGCGCTGTCAAGACCGGTCGGCCTGACTATGGACTTGATTGGGAAGAGCCGCGACGTGTTGCAGACGCTGTGAAACTCATGAGTGTCAAGCACGCCGTCATTACTTCTGTCAACCGCGATGAGCGTAAAGACGGAGGTTCTCTGATTTTCGCCGAGGTTATACAGTTGATTCACAATGAGATTCCTGGCGTTACCGTTGAAGTTCTCATCCCTGATTTCAAAGGAAGCGAAGAGGCCTTGAATGTGGTGTTGGATGCAAGGCCCGATATCCTCAACCACAACCTCGAGACTGTCCCGCGCCTCTATCGCAGGGTGCGTCCGCAGGCCAATTATGAGCAATCGCTTGAGGTGCTCGGCCGTTCAAAGGCTCGTGGAGCCGTTACAAAGACCGGCCTGATGCTTGGGATAGGAGAGAAGACGGAAGAGGTAATTGAAGTGATGAAAGACGTGAGGAGAACGAATGCCGACATTCTCACGATTGGACAGTATCTGCAGCCCACCAAACAGCATCTGCCGGTAGATCGATATGCTCACCCGGACGAATTTAGAATGCTCAAAGAATTTGGGCTCAAAATAGGATTCAGGTACGTGGAGTCCGGTCCTCTGGTTCGAAGCTCCTATCATGCCGAGAAGCAGGTGTAGCATCCCCTGTCAGCGGCTGACACTCTCACAACAAGCTCCGCACCTCCTCCCAAAAGTCCGAGCAACAATCCAGAAAATCGTTGACTTTCCGGCCAAAGACCGCTATATTTAACACTCAAATTTGAAGCAGCGTATGTTTCTATGATTTGGAGGTAGAGTGGACACTGCACCAAAAACAAAGTTCTTCACGACAGAGCATGTTGATCAGAAGTGGTTTCTGGTCGACGCAAGCGGCAAAACAGTCGGACGCATCGCTTCGAAGATTGCGCATATCATCAGGGGCAAGCACAAACCGACGTTCACGCCGAACGCGGACCTTGGTGATTTCGTTGTCGTCATCAATGCTGAGAAGGTCGTCGTCACAGGAAAGCGACAGGAGTTGAAGGAATACTATCACAACACTCTGTATCCGGGTGGGGCGCGCTTCGAGTCGATTAAGGAAGTCATGAAGACAAAGCCGGAGATGGTGCTTGAACATGCTGTCAAAGGCATGTTGCCGCACAATCGTCTGGGCCGAAAGATGGCGAAGAAATTGAAGGTGTACTCAGGCACGGAGCATCCACATAGCGCTCAAACGCCCGAGATTCTATCACTGTAACGATCTCATTCTGCAAGGATATCGATGGCATCTATTATCACTGTTGGTCGTCGGAAGACCGCTGTTGCCCGCGTAAAGCTGACAGAAGGCTCCGGCAAAGTAACTGTCAACAAAAAGGATCTGGAGAAATATTTTCCGATCGACTTGTTGCGGGAAGATGTTCTTCGGCCATTTCAGGCCACCTCAACGCAGGGCCGATATGATGCGAAGGTCCTCGTAGCAGGTGGAGGCCCGACCGGTCAGGCAGGCGCAGTGAAGCTGGCAATTGCCCGTTCGCTCGTTGCTCTGGATGAAGATCATCGCCAGACCCTCCGCAATGCAGGTCTCCTGACAAGAGACCCGCGCATGGTGGAGCGCAAGAAGTACGGTCAGAAGAAAGCTCGCAAACGGTTCCAATTCAGCAAGCGTTAAGCTGGAGCGTTTGGTATTTTCAATCACTCATACTCTCTGATCTGAACGGGAGTGTCCGGTGGTCTTCCTGACCATAGGATTCCGGGATGAGATGACGAGAGTAGACGAACTAACTCAAAAGGATCACGTATGCCTCGCGTAGAACTCGAAGCACTGCTGCATGCTGGCGCCCACTTCGGGCACATCACCCGCCGTTGGAATCCCAAAATGAAGCCCTACAATTTCATGGAGCGCAATGGGATTCATATCATCGATTTGAAAAAGACCCACGCGATGCTGGAATCGGCCTGCAATG
>JBGPAN010000666.1:0-2519 GCA_041480785.1 Bacteroidota bacterium
CACTCGATCGAGCTGAAACACGCCAAGCTCGATGTTGTACTCATATTTGTTTCGACTCCCTTTGGGGATCTCTACGATTGCGTTGACAACGACGGGAGCGTCGTTCCCGATCGGAAGGTACTTGAGGTTCACTGTGCAGCCTCTTGCTTCGAACCAGAAAACAGTTTCCAGAGATAGAACACTGGGATACCGAGTAACACGATCGCCAATCCGGAACCCGAGTATGTTGTCTTGAAAATCAGGAGATCAACCGCGATCGCCGATGCACATAACACATACAGGCCCGGTACAACGGGATAGCCGAATGCTCTGTAGGGGCGGTCTGCATCCGGGCGCTTTCTCCGCAGGATAAAAATTCCGACGACGGTCAGAACATAGAACACAAGCACTGCGAAGATGACGTAGTCGAGCAGATCGCCATAGGTCCCGGAAAGGCACAGGAGACTTGCCCAAACCCCTTGAACGACCAGCGCTGTTGCCGGAACAGATCTCTCGCTGAGAGTTCCCACCTTTTTGAAGAACAGACCGTCTTTCGCCATCGCGTAATAGACGCGGGCGCCGGCCAAAATCAGGCCATTGTTGCAGCCAAATGTCGAAACCATAATGAGAACAGCCATGATGACGGCAGCCGGTTCTCCGAAGATCATCGTCACCGCCGCCGTTCCCACCCTATCCGAGCTCGCAAACTGAATTCCCCTCCCCATCACATCCGCAGCACCTGAAGTTCCGACCACAGGCAGGATCATAATGTAAGCGACGTTTGCAAGTAGATACAACACTGTCACGACCCCTGTTCCGAGAGCGAGGCTCAGCGGGATGTTCCGCTTTGGATTGATCACTTCACCGGCGGTGAATGTAATATTGTTCCATGCGTCACTCGAGAACAACGACCCGACCATCGAGGTGGCGATGGCGGCGAGAACCATCAGTCCGGATAGAGATTCGACAGAAACGACCTTGCCGTCCGCAAAATGCGTCCAGGTTGCACTCCAGAAATCCGAAAGGTTGGCTTCGATCGCGTGGGCGTTTCGACCGATGATGATACCGAGAAGGATTAACCCGATGAGCGCGGCGGTTTTCGCTATCGTGAAGATGTTTTGTACAATCTTGCCTTCGCGCAGACCGCGGGCATTGATGAATGTCAACACTGCAACGCTGAAGATCGCAAGGACCTGGGCCGCGGAGATTCGGAAACCGAAGACTTCGAGAAGGATGTGTTGCTCGCTGAGACCCGGGATGAGCACAGCGGTAAATCTGGCAAATGCGACGGCGACAGCCGCTATCGTCCCGGTTTGAATAACGAGAAATGATGTCCATCCGTAGAGAAAACCCACAAGAGGATTGTAGGCTTCGCGCAGATAGACATACTGACCACCGGCATGAGGCATCATGCCGGCCAGCTCACCATAGCTGAGCGCACCGGTCACCGTAATGAGACCGGTGATGAGCCACACGAGCAACAGCATTCCGGGAGATCCGACCGTGCGGGCGATATCCGCGCTCACAATGAAGATCCCGGATCCTATCATGGATCCGATGACAATCATCGTCGAGTCCAGAAGCCCGAGGCCGTGCTTGAATTCCCTCACCGGCTGTTGTTCAGTCATCGTGCGATCCAGTGTCAGGGAAAGAGTTCTTTGTTTCTGAAGGCACTGTGATAACGGCCATACGTGAAGTAGATGACGAGGCCGATGACGAGCCAAACGACCAGTCGCATCCAGGTGTCAAACGGCAGGCTCGCCATCAACAATCCCGATATGATGATTCCCATGATCGGAACGAATGGTACCCAGGGAGTTTTGAATGGACGCTTCAGGTCGGGTCGCCGTGTCCTGAGAATCCAAACTCCCGTGCAAACGATGACGAAGGCGAGGAGTGTTCCAATGCTCACCAGCTCACCGAGAATATTGATAGGCAGGAGGGCTCCAAAGAAGGCAACGAAGATGCCAACGGTAATCGTAGAGATGTATGGAGTCCGAAATTTCGGATGCACTTTGCCGGCCCACTTCGGCAGCAAACCATCGCGGGACATTGAATAGAATACGCGAGATTGACCGAGGAGCATGACAAGCATGACCGTGCCCAAACCAAAGATCGCTCCGGCCTTGACAAGGTAGCTTCCCCATTTCACTCCGGTCGCATCGATTCCGACCGCAACGGGCTCGGCAACGTTCAGGCTTGAATAAGGAACCACAGCCGTCAGAAGTCCTGATACGACAATATATAGAACGGTGCAGATCGCCAGCGAACCCAAAATACCGATCGGCATATCTTTCTGTGGATTTTTCGCTTCCTGAGCTGCAGTGGAAACGGCATCAAAACCAATGTAGGCAAAGAAGATAACGCCTGCTGCACGAGCAATTCCAGACCACCCAAAATGTCCCCATTCTCCAGTATTGTCTGGAATGAAGTTCTTCCAATTGAGGGAAATGGTTTTTTCGGGATTCTGTATCACATACCATCCTACGATGGCGATGAACACCAACACGATGCCAACTTTTACGATCACGATCGTCGAA
>JBGPAN010000667.1:0-2506 GCA_041480785.1 Bacteroidota bacterium
ATGAATTTTCATCTGATTGACTGGATCATCCTTATCGCGTATCTAGGACTTTCCGTCTTCGTCGGCATCCGAGCCAAACGGTATGTCGAGAATATGGAAGGCTACTTCGTCGCCGGGAGAAGAGTCAAGGTTGCCCTCGGCTCCGCGACACTGATCGCCACGGAGATCGGCGTTGTGACATTCATGTATTTCGCCGAACTTGGCTACGTGACCGGATTATCCTGTTTCGTTCTGGGGATTATCGGGTTCTTTGGTTATCTCGTGATCGGAAAAACCGGATTCATCGTATCAGGACTTCGAAAGCTCAAAGTCATCACGATTCCGGAGTACTACGAACTGCGGTACGGCAAGAATGTGCGCCTATTAGGAGGTATCCTGCTGTTTCTCGGTGGCGTGCTGAACATGGGTGTTTTCCTCCGGATGGACGGCATTTTTCTCACCGAGACGATGGGGTTCGGTCCGAACGTGCTGGCAATCGTCATGACCGTCATGCTGTTGATCGTCATCAGCTACACTGTGCTCGGAGGGATGTTCTCGGTCGTCATTACCGATTTCATTCAGTTTGTTGTCCTCGCATGCGGAATGCTGGTTGCAACCGCGTTCGTTCTGATCCGCGTCGACTTTGCGACGATTGGAACCGTTGTCATGAACCAATTCGGAGAAGCGGGCGTGAATCCGCTCGTCAATCCACGGTTTGGATGGACATTTCTGATCTGGATGATGATCGGAAGCATAGCAATTTCGGCATTGAATCAACCCGCCGTGTCGAAATCGTTCGCTTCGGAAAGCCCTTTGGTGGGTCGAAGAGTATTCCTCTATACGGGCATTACACTCGCAGGGAGATATATGATCCCGATGTTCTGGGGGGTTGCAGCCCTTGCCATGTTCGGACCCACGATGAATCCAACGACGGCGATGCCCCGGCTTCTCGGAACCGTCGTCCCTTCCGGCTTTCTCGGATTGATGATCGCAGGTATGCTCGCCGCTTCGATGTCCACCTACAGCGCCTATATGCTCGCTTGGAGTTCGGTCGCACCCCGGGATATCATCGAACCTTTGAGTAAAAAGGAATTCTCCGAGAAAACGACGATGCGGATGAGCAAGATCATCTCCACGCTGATCGGGATCTTCATCCTGCTCTTCGGTCTTTTTTATGAACTTCCGGCGACGGCATTTCAATACATCGCCATCACCGGAGCGATGTACGCCGCAGGCGCCTTCGGATGCGTTGCCTTCGGGCTCTACTGGAAGCGTGCCAATATTGTGGGTGCATACTGTTCTCTTTGTTTTGGGGCTGTTGCACCAATCGGCTTCCTGGTTCTTGAGCAATTGAAAGGGGTTCTTCCTTCATCAATGCTTTTCCTTGTCGATGTCAACATTTCGGGGTTCCTGAGTTTCATTCTCGCTGCGCTTGGAATGATTCTTGGCTCACTTGCCACCCAGCGATCACACCCTCCTATTATACTGAAGGCAAAAGAGGAAGGAGCGTAAGCCGATGGATACGAGCGTACTCATCTGGTTTGTTATCTTCATCATTGCAATGGTTCTCTTCTTCGGAACGGCCGTTGTGATTACCGTCTTCGGTGTTCGGGATTTGAAGGATCTCCTGTCGGGATCAGCAACAAAGGAGTGATTCGAGGGATTCTTTCAACCCATCAGGGACAATTCCCACACGTTGAGAAACAGTGTGCCCGGGGAAAAGCATTGATTCAATGGGATTCTTTGACTTAATTCATTCCGCAGCACCTCATCATCATTCACAAGAAAACTGAGAAGACGTTATGATTCGTTCCTGGATTCAGCTGCTCATCGTTCTGGTCGTGCTTGCATCGATTGGCCAATCGCAAATCAAAGTCACGCGCTCCGACAAGCTGCCTCTCCCCCGAACGCACTCGTGGACGCATCCGCAGTTCTCCCCCACCGGAGCTTCGGTCTACTTCACCAATCTTGACGGCAACGGAATATGGGAGTATTCTCTGAACGGCCGCACGACAAAACAGATAACCGCCGACGCCAAGTCTGGCCTGGCCTACAACATTTCCTCCGACGGAAAGAGCCTTGTCTATCGCCGGACCCAGCAGGACAAATCGAGATCGGGGCGGAAACAGGATATCGTTCTGACAAATCTGACGAAGCGCTCGACGTCCATTCTTGCATCAGGATCTGACGTCTCGATCCCCACGTTTTCGAACAACACACCGGTCTATTCTATTCGTTCTCAGACAGTCGGCCTCCGCAAAGATGCCGGCATAAATCAAGTGACGGTTCTGGGCATCGAGAATACCAAGATCGCCCTGAGTGTGAACGGGAACAAAGTCTTGCTGGACCCCCTTGGCAACGGGAGCTATATTTGGCCGGTTCTGTCCCCTGACAAGCAGCGACTGGTTGCGTTTGAGATGGGCAAAGGGGCGTTCGTGTGCGACCTTCCGGTAACGTCCAATCAATGATTGGCCGCCGGGACGCACCCTCTTGGACCAGGACAGGAAAGTGGATCGTCTACATGGAG
>JBGPAN010000668.1:0-2504 GCA_041480785.1 Bacteroidota bacterium
CCTGGGGATGTTCATCATCCAGGAGGGCGAAATCTCCATTCGAATTTCTGAGCGGGAAGGAGAGGAGAAGGAATTAGCTGTCCTGACCGATGGTGATTTCTTCGGTGAGCTTGCTCTTCTCGATGAATCGCCACGATCTGCGACTGCTTTCTGCAAGACCGATTGTTCAGTCATCGGATTCTTCAGAACGGATTTAATGGAACTCATAAAAGAGAACCCCGATCTCGGCATGAAGATTGTCATGAAGTTTGCCGAGATTCTCGCAACACGCCTTCGAAAGACCGACAAAGAACTTTCCAAAGTCCAGAGCCAGCTCGATCGTCTCGTTTCCCGGAGTGAAAAAGGACAACCAATTTCACTGGAGGACCACGATGGCAAAGACAAAACGACGCCAACCGGCGCAGGCAAAAAAGCGAAAGGCGCTCAGTAGTCAGCGCGCACAATCTCAAATCGACCTCCGACAAATTCTTGTACCGATCGATTTTTCCGATCATTCCAAGAAAGCACTGCAGTACGCAATCCCTTTCGCAGAACAGTTCAAAGCATCGATCGACCTGCTGTATGTTGTCGAGCCTGCGATCTACCCGGCTGATTTCAGCTTCGGTCAGGTCGGGTTTCCGGCTGTCGAGGACGAACTGAGACAGCGGGGTGCCGAAGAACTCGAGGCGTTGATCGAGCGTGAGATCGGTGCACGTGTCAATGCCCGGAGCAGCGTGAGAACGGGCAAAGCGGCGTACGAGATCGAGCAGTATGCGAGGGAGAAATCGATCGACCTGATTATCATCGCCACGCACGGTCACTCCGGCGTGGAGCACGTTCTCTTTGGAAGCACTGCGGAGAAAGTTGTGCGACATGCGCCTTGTCCCGTTCTGGTGGTCCGCATGACGGAGAAGGAGTTTGTCACAGTGTGATAGAAGAAACATCGTAAGAGCGGGCGTACAAAACAAAGCCCGCCCCGAAGCGCTCGGGGCGGGCTTTGTGTTCTCTCATCGCTTGGCAGCGAATTCGGGAAGCTTGCTGATTCGTCGATCTGGTATCCTAGCTTTGTCTTTCTGTAACAAATCTGACGAAATCGAGAAGAGAGTTCTTTGATGCAGAGTCTGGGAGAAGTGCGAGATCTTTTTTGGCCTGCTCGGAGTACTCTCTAGCTCGCATGGCAGCATAGTCGATTCCGCCAACACTCTTGACGAAATCCATGACCCATTGAATATCTTTCTGCTTTGCCCCATTCTTGACGATGCGAATGGCCTGCCTCGCGTCACTGCGTGGTCCGTGAGTGAGGGCGTGGATCAGAGGAAGAGTGAGTTTTTTCTCTTTGAGGTCGATGCCGGTTGGCTTGCCGATCACGCTTCTCCGTCCAAGATAGTCGAGGAGGTCGTCGCGGATCTGGAAGGCAATGCCAACGTGCTCACCAAAATCGCGCATTTGACGACGTAGCTCAGGATCCTGAGCTGTGCTCGCCGCGCCGATCTCAGTGCAGGTCGAGATCAAAGAGGCTGTCTTGTCACCGATGATTTTGAGGTATGTCTCCTCATCGATGTTGAGTTGGCGGCTTTTTTGGATTTGGAGCAATTCACCCTCGCTCATCCTCTTCACCGCGTTCGACGTGCACTTGAGGAAGTAGTGATCGTTGCTCTCCAACGATAGCAGCAATCCTCTCGACAAAAGGTAGTCGCCCATCAGGACCGCCACTTTGTTCTTCCAGACGGCATTGATGGAAGCCAATCCTCTCCGGGTATCAGCGTCATCCACGACATCGTCGTGGATCAGGGTCGCGGTGTGAAGGATCTCGACGAGCGTGGCGGCGCGGTATGTGCTGTCGTTTACCTCTCCGCACGCTTTTGCACTCAGGAAAACGAGAATGGGGCGGACGCGCTTTCCTTTCTGGCGAACAATGTAACGGGCGATGAGGTCAATCAGACCCACGCGCGATCGCATCGCTTCTCTGAAAAAGTCCCCAAACTCCTTGAGTTCCGCCTCGATCGGTGCCTTGATGCCGTTGAGAGATGCCGTTGCGAAGTCTTTCACGATCACCAGCCCTCGTCATCTGTCTCTGGTATATCATCTTCTGCCGACTCTTGCTCTTTCTCCCGCTCCTTTTTCCTGTAAACAAATTTCGTGATGAAGATGCTTGCTTCATAGAGCACAAACATTGGAGAAGCCATCAGAAGCTGTGTCACCATATCCGGAGTCGGAGTTACAATCCCGGCGATAAGAAGAATGACGACGTAGGCGTGTCTGCGGTACTTGCGCATGAACTCCGGGGACATGATTCCCAGCTTGGCCAGAAAGTATGACAGCATGGGAAGCTCGAAGACCAACCCCGTGCCGAGGACGAGCGCCAGAAGGAAGGTGATGTATCGGTCGACCGCGATGTTCAGCGAAACGTTCGCAGTGCCGAAGCCGGCAAAAAACGTGAGTGCCGTCGGCACGAGAACGAAGTATCCAAATGCGCACCCGCCAAAAAAAAGGAATGATGTCCATCCGACAATCCCGGAGACATA
>JBGPAN010000669.1:0-2501 GCA_041480785.1 Bacteroidota bacterium
AAAGTGAGATAGCAGTGTTTGAAGGGATCGTGTATCACACGGCGGGAAAGATGAAAGGAGTGGTGGATCTTGTTCGAAAGATCTCGGCGAGCGATGCGAACGTCCTGATTCTCGGTGAGAGCGGAACAGGGAAGGAGCTCGTTGCGCGCGCGGTCCACAACCTGAGCGACAGACGGGGCAAGGTATTCGTAGCTGTCAATTGCGGTGCATTGACGGAAACACTTCTCGAGAGCGAGCTCTTCGGGCATGAAAGAGGCTCGTTCACCGGAGCGATCAAGGACAAAGTCGGTCGTTTTGAGCACGCCAACGGAGGGACGATCTTCCTGGATGAGATTGCCGAAACCAGCGAGGTGTTTCAGATAAAACTCCTCCGCGTGGTGCAATCAGGAGAGTTCGAGCGCGTGGGCGCAAATACGACCATGAAGACAAACGCTCGTATCATTGCCGCGACGAACAAGAGTCTACGAGAGCTGGTTGCCGAAAAACGATTCCGTGAAGATCTTTACTACCGACTGAATGTGTTTTCGATCGAATTGCCGCCGCTGAGAGAACGGAAAGGCGATATTCCGTTTCTCGCTGGCCATTTTGTGAAGGCGGAGGATGGTTCGTTGTCCCTCTCATCCACCGTCATGGATGCGTTTCTGCAATACCGGTGGTCTGGGAATGTTCGTGAACTTCAGAGCGCGGTGACACGGGCTGGGATCTTTGCACGGTCCGACGGTCGGACTCTGATCCAGCTCAGGGACTTGCCGGAGGAAGTTGCGGCAGCGACGAAAGGGCAGGTTGACATTGAAGACCAGATTCTTGAGATCCTACGCCTCAAAAAGTTCTCCCGCAGCTCAATCTCTGAGACTGCCGAAGAGCTTGGTGGTCTGAACAGAGGAACTGTTGCGGAGTATTTCCGCGGCATTTGTTTCAAGCACTTCTTCGAAAACGTTTGGGATGTGAACAATGCTATCGAGGCTATCGTGAAGGACCAGGACGCCGAGTCCCGCGAAAAGGTTCAGAAAAAGCTCCGTGAGTATCTCGGTAACGTCGTTGATGGGCTCACTCCCGGTCAGGATTTCGATGCAAGCAAAAACTCTCTCCGCCCGAAGTACAAGAACCTGCCCCAGCGATATCATACCATCCTGGACGAAGTCGTCCGGGCCTACCTAGACGGGAAGTGGAAGTAGAAGGTTACGCCTGCTCATCGGGTTCTCGCTCCGATGCTTCTTGTGGAAACTTCGTAGTGACCGTCAACCTCAATGAGCATATTCCACGAGGTGACGGTCACCTGCGGACACATCACTGACTGCTCGTCACATCAAATCCAATCTGCCTTCTCGGCTTCTGCTCGGGTTCCATCAGCTGTCTGATGGCCTCAAATATCTCACGGATCTGGACATCGTGAGTTTCGTACTTCCTCTCCAGCTCCGCCAGTTTGATCATGAGATCCTTGTGTGCTCCTATGAACTCGCGCAGACGCACGAAAACGCGCATGATAGCGATATTCACTTTGACAGCCTGCATGCTGTGCAAGACACTGGAAAGCATCGCCACGCCTTGCTCGGTAAAGGCATACGGCAAGTACTTGGAATGCTGCCCTCGCTTTAAGGTGCCCAAATGGCCCCTTGAAGAGCGATACTCTTGATCAGTAAGTACAAACATGAAATCGTCTGGAAATCTGTCTTTGTTCCTCCTCACAGCGCGTTTCAGAGCCTTCGTTTCAACACCGTAGAGTTGCGAAAGGTCATCATCGAGAATCACTCTTTGGCCGCGAATCAAATGAATCTGCTTCTCTATCGTCATGACAGACACGACGATCTTCTTTGGCATCGAACACCCCTTGAGGTATGCAACATGAACTTTGAACTGAGCCAATGATTGCATTCTCCGTCACCGACGCAACGGGAATGCATTGGCAAGAATCCTAGGGGGAGTTCTGGATGGTCGCTCCATGAACATTGCCAATGAGACCCAGATCCTCACAAGACAAGCTTGGTCGGCGAAACATCCTGATGAAAGGTTGGGAGGGGAACACGTCCCGTCATTTGCGCGCTCGATTCTCGTTTCCACGCTCCACACGGAAACCCTGAAGGTGACTGTCATCCTCCTTAAGAATACCCCGTGAGGTGACGGTCACCTCGACTGGCCGTTGCTCTTTGTAAGAATTACACTATTCTGCGCAGGTACAGGATCATTCCGGCATTACACCACCAGAATTCCCGCACTTCTTTCCCCGCAGTATCAACCGCCGGGTACCGGACAGTTCATAACTCGTTGAAAATCAACTTCTTGTGATGTCACATGTACCGAGTTCCCTTTCGCTCTCGTGGCATAAGAGTTGGATATAGTAGCACAAGTCAAAGTTTCGAGATTTGTTCAAAAAAGCCTGGCAGGGCAATGTTGAACCTGAAAGACAGAGAACACCTGGAGTCAGTGATTGCGAACAATGAGCTGCTCAACAGCGACATTGTGCCGCTCGATGACGGGGATGCATACTCATCTGACTACTCCGG